>JAQCEJ010000202.1 GCA_027618475.1 Planctomycetota bacterium
GGCACCGCCAAAACTTCATGGTTGGTGCAACTTGATAAGGATTCGGTTCTTGTTGCCGAATCTGGAAAGAATGCTGCTCCACTTGAGTTTTCAACACCAGAAGAGTTTCTCGGCTGGGCTGGGGGGCAGGATGCAAATTCAATGTATTTCGTGGTTTTGATCAAGCCGAGCGGAATTGAACGATTCGGACCAATTCGCGAAACATTGCAGAGCGACGGCTTTGATCTTGGTTACGACTTGCTATCGGCGGACCAAACGGCGATCGACCCGGAAACCGGAGCCGGCACCCCATGAAACGCAAGTCCGGTTCATCTGGCGACAGTCTCGATCTGCTGCTGGATACAATCTGCAATACGTTCGGCGGCATCCTGTTCATCTCGATGCTCGTTGTCATTCTCGTCAATGCTGCCAGTCAGGATGTTTCCAGTTCACTGCCGACCCAGGTCGATCATCAGCGACTCGTGGAATCGCGGCGGCAACTTTCGGACATGACTATCAAGCTGGATTCGCTGCGACGAGCAGTCAGGCAAACAGAGCAACTGCGCGACAGATTCACTGATAAGGATGGCCAGGCAATTATCGATGACCTGGCAGCATTAAAGGCTACGACCGCGGCGCTGCACGAAAGTCGTGATGCGAGCCTTGGGCTTCTAGCTGGAACACAGGAACTGATTAACAATACCGCACGTGAAACGGAACGGCTACGTGAAGCAATAAGGACAGCTCAGCAGGACCTCGCAGCGGCAAAGCGTCAACTTGAATCGGAGGTCTCATTACGGAGCCGAACCTCAAAGCTGCCTCGACAAAAACAAACAACTCGCCAACAGGTGCCGTTCTTCCTGAAAGCGGGGCGACTGTGCTCTTATGCAATCGTTGACTCACGCGGAAATCTCAGCCGCAACGAGGCCGAAGTCCGCCTGCAGGAAGAAGGCGGGAAGAAATATGCCGTGCCCGTCGGCGGTTCCGGACTGATCGTCAAGCCCGACGGCAGTAATGTTGATGAAGTGACAAGACGATTAGAACCATTTGATGAGAGTAAATACTTCATTGCGATTGTTGTCTGGGACGACTCTTTCGAGGAGTTTCAAATCATCAAGGACGCTGCGGTTCGAGGGAATTATGAATACCAACTCATTCCGATGCCGCGGGATGAAAAAATATACATGGGCGAATCTGTCGATCAACAGACGGTGCAATGATCCCTTCGTTAAAGTTACTAAGATACCGCCATATGGCTAAATGCTCCGAAAACCGAAAATCTACATCAGTGATTGATTCGCAGCGAGTCGGATTCGCCAGACCCGTCTCCATCAGTACGGTCATCGCGATACTCATGATCGCGTTCTGCGTCTTGATAGCCTTGCTGATAGCTATTTCAAAATCGAATGAAACGCTTGGAAGCATTAATGCTGGGGGTGCTACCATTGAGGGGGGCCGGGCTGGTAGTGCAACGAGTGTCGCCCCTGAAAGCGTACAGCCCAATTTTGTTGACAATGACGGAACTGAGGAAACTGAACTAAACGCTCCAGCCAGCAAAGATATATCAGTTCACGTTGACACTGCAGTTGCTGCGGCAAAAGCGGAACCCTTCGAAGAGAAATCTAACGTGGCCGCCGACGCCGTCGCGAGACCTAAAACGGCTGAACAGAAACTATTCCTGATCACTCCGTTGTCGGCATCTGGAACTTCGTCACCTTGGCGGTCCCCAAATGGCACAGATGCACGAAATTTTTTCTCAGGAAGAGATGCTGACTCACGAAAAACACTGGTCGAGACCGGAGGCGGAAGCGTCGAAAGTGAAGCGGCCGTTGAGCTCGGTCTAGCCTGGCTCGCAAGGCATCAGCACAAGGACGGTCATTGGTCGCTCGATGCATTCCATCAGGCAGTTGGATGCGACGACGGTAGTTGCACCATGCCCGGAGCGTCGAGTGACACTGCTGGGACGGCGCTGGGGGTACTGCCGTTTCTCGCGGCTGGAAACACACACAAGGACGGAACGTACCGAGGCGAAGTCAGTCGCGCCATCGAATGGCTGATTCATGATCTGGACAAAACGGGCGCATTTAAGAGCAACGGGGCGGGGTCGATGTACGCACAGGGACAGGGTGCCATCGCTTTGTGCGAAATCCTTGCAATGACACGCGACCGTAAATTTCGTCCCTCTGCACAACGTGCCATTGATTTCATTGTGTCCTCGCAGCACTCGGCTGGCGGCTGGCGGTATGCTCCACGCACGGCAGGAGACACTAGCGTACTGGGCTGGCAGGTTCTGGCCCTCAAAAGTGCCATGCAGGCAGGACTGAAAGTACCCAAATCCACCTTTTCTAAAACAGCACAGTTTCTCGACAGCGTGCAGGCCCATAAATCTGGAGCGACTTACGGCTACATGCCGGGCCGCCAAGAGAGCCCAGCCATGTCAGCGGAAGGACTTCTTTCGCGTATCTATACAGGCTGGAAACTCGATGCAGCTGGCTTGAAGTTGGGCACTGAATATCTCTTGACTGTTATGCCGCAAACGCATCCGGATATTTATTATTGGTACTACGCAACCCAGGTTATGCACAAATATGGCGGAACAACATGGACTCGCTGGAATACTGGCATTCGAGACTTCCTGATCGCACGTCAGGATCAGGCGGGACATGCAAGAGGTAGCTGGCCAGTAGCTGGCGGCCACGACAGTACTGGTGGCCGTTTATATGCAACATCACTTTGTCTGCTAACACTACAAGTTTACTATCGCCATACTTCCGGCAAGTAATACATCAGTTCCCCTGATTGAGTGACTTTATGTTTCTTCCAGGCTTCACGCTTTCGCCGGAATCATCATCGCATTCCTTTATATCCACTCGGACAATTGCGTCGTAAGTATTACACGACACCGGACAACAATGCCGAGTGGCAAAAGTACATCGCGACTATTTATCGCCAACCCCTCAGCTTACCGAAACCCGTAACGGGAATAACTAAATGCCACATTGGGTGAAGCGAAAGTCCGGAGTCAAGGGGCCGTTTTCGAAAACACAAATTGAGGGATTTATCGAAACTGGAAGACTACCGGATGGTGTGCTGATTTCAGAGGACCCCGACGGACCATGGCAACCGTTTACGATTAGCCATAATGATGTTGCCGTCGAACCTGACGTTGACTCGTCGTACGAATCGCAGGAAATGGGCGATGAAGACAGTGACGCAACGCACACTGCGGGCCAGAATGGCGATTGCCCATTTCCGGGATCACTATTCGAAAATATTCTTTTGGGTGCATCTAGCGGTAATGTTGACGCGAAGAATGAAGTTTCGAGCGACTGGAAGCGGATATTTGGCGTTACCTATGTCGTTAGTTTTGTGTTCGTGGCGCTGTCGGTGATCATTATGGCGTTCAGGGCTGACGTCCCAATATCGCAATTCAGCTTCCTGTTTCTGGGTCTGTCACTCGGAGCATTCGTCATGACGGTATCACATTATGCCACCCATGCTGCTTTGGATCTGAACGTTGCACTTCTGCAGAGTCCGATTTTTCGTGTTAGCTCAGTTCGCCACTTGCATATTGTAGCGACGCCGTTAGTTGTTGGTTCGGTCGCTGCAATTTATTTGGCAATATTTTCTCTTTACTCGGCGATACAATTTAACGCTGTTAGCGGAAGTTTTATCGATTCCGGTCCGGTGCGAAGTTCAGCAGCCACGCTCGTTCTTGCGATGAGTTTGAGCTTTGTTATTCTGCGGGCGATTTTGAACCCACAACAGCTTGGCGTCTTAGTGGACCCTAAGGCAACGGCCGGGGAGACAGTCCTGGGAATATTTGCAATATTTGTTAGAGCTCCAGTTCATGCTAGCCCGTTTGGTTTTCGTATTGGTTTGACCCTCGTGTTAATCGGCACGTTTTCTTTACTGCTCTTATCCCTCGGCGTAACTAGTCAACTTGTGGCTGATGCACTTCCAGAGGCTATAGTCGTCGGTAGCTTCTTCATGGCGTGGCCAGTTATTGCGTACGTTGATTGTCTGCTCAGCTTATATTTTATCGAGTCGGCTCAATGTGTCTTCAGTATTTGCCGGAACGTCGAGTTGATGTCGAATCCGGCTGAGAGTGATTAGTTGCGGGGGCTCTATCAATAAGCTCCTGCCGATCGGCGGCAGTGGCCTCGATTGGTTTACGCGGTACGAGTACCAGGCCAGAGCAATCGCATGAAGCATGAACACATTCAGTGCATTCCTGAAATTCTGACCTGGATGTTGATTTCGTCGTGCAGGAGACTGCTGGCGAGTTCTGACTATGGAAGGTTTGGACCGTGATCCGATTTCGCGAAGAGGCAGGGATGCTGTGGACGATTCGTTTCGGATGCTGGTGAGTCGGCTGGGAGCGTTGGATGATCCTCGTCAGGCTGGCAAGGTTTCTTATCCGCTCGTCGAGATGTCGATGGTCGCTGTGGCGGGGGGGGTTT
>JAQCEJ010000086.1 GCA_027618475.1 Planctomycetota bacterium
CCGCCGCCACCGCCGCCGCCGCCGCCGCCGCCGAAGCCGCCGCCGCCGCCAATGTTGCCGCCACCGCCACCGCCAACGTTTCCGCCGCCACCGCCTCCTGAGATATAAGAGAACGTGAAGACGTCGGTGATGCTCGTGAACTGCGGACTGACAGTCAGTCGGACGAAGCGTCGATCGGCAGAGATAACAGCCATGACCTGGAGGAACACACCGTCCGGGATCACCGAAATCTGCGGTGTGAATCCGACAGAGAAGAACCCAACGGTCGGAGTCAGACTGATAACGAACGGCCGTTGAACCAGGCTGCTGACCGTCGCGAGCTGTCCGTTGAACAATGTCACTTTCGGAGCGAACAAGAGGTTCGATCGTTCGTCGCTTTGAGCCGCATTGATGAAGAAGAAGGCTTCAATATCGCTGAGGATGGCAAAACCAACCTGCACACCGGCGGCCGGGTTGAAGGCACCGCCGAAGTCGGGCACGCCGATATCGAACGACCCCTGTTGGAAAGCAATATCGAGGTCGGGAGTAAACGATCCATCGGCTCCCATACCGACAACTGTCGGTGTGGGATAGTTATCCTGTCCGATCAGGTTTCGTGTGGGCGGAGTATTGAACGGCCCGCTACCGCTATTGGTCGTTCCTGTGGTTCCGGTTGTTCCAGACGTACCTGACGTTCCCGAGGTTCCCGAGGTTCCAGACGTTCCCGTAGTTCCAGTCGTTCCCGTAGTTCCGCCGTTCGTATTCACCGAACCGAAGGGAGGAATCGGTGCACCGGTGTTATCGACGCTCGGGCCACCCACCGAATCCTGAACGTTGAAGTCGAAGTCGACACCAATTCGTTCGAAGAAGCGGTCGGCAACGGTGACGAAGCGAACTTCAATCGTCACCTGCAAGTCCTGCAATCGACGAAGCTGTTCCAGCAGGTCGGCGATTTCTTCGTGAACCTTCTGAGTCTGGCGAATCACAAGGCTTAATGTCGTCGGATAGGCCTGGATCGATCCCGAGCCACCAACTTCTTCCCAAGTGCCGGGCTCGATCGTAGCGATAATCAAATCGGTAATCGTATCGAACGACACGTCCGCATTCACTGTCGATGAACCTCGCGTTCCTGCGGTAGGCATACCACCCCACGTCGCACCCGGCGAGCCGAAGTTGCCGACCGGATCATTGACCTGGAACTGGCCTCCATTCTGCGCACCTCCCGTCGGGACACTGAAGTTGCTGCTTCCCATCGGGTTGTTGGCGCTGCCGACTCCCATGACGTTACTGGGACCAAAGTTGGGAATCGGTACGACAAGATCGGCGACCTGATACGTATCGACGTACAGCTCACCCTGCTGCCGCACATGGCTGGTGATCTTCAACACGTCGTCCTGAACAATGTAACCCAGGTGTAATGGTTCGAGAATCAGGTTCAGAGCACTCTTCATGCGAATGCCGTCGACATCGATCGAGACTGGCGTATTGGTTTGAGCCTGAACTTCTTCGAGGCCCAGCGTATCGAGAAAGACGTTGATATCCGCAGCCGTCCCGATGTGGTTGATGACATCCTGCAGGGGGGTGTTGTCGAAGTGAAGAGAGATTTGACGACCGAGACTTTCCTCGATTTTCATTTCCTCTTCGGTCTTCTTGCGGTTGCCGGGCAATCCGTACTTGGCACGGCTTTTCTTCATATCGGCCCATTTTTTGACGTCAGGAAATTTGAATGAGTCGCCATATTCGGGAATGGCGGCCAGCTCGACGTCGTTCAATGCGCCCCAGAATCCGTCTTCTTTCTTACGGATGAGATCCTTATTGCTGGAATCGCGGCGGGCAATCGTTGCCTTCCACTCCATCGTGGTTGCAACGGGATTCTGAGGATCGAGTTCCTTGGCCTGCTTGGCGATAATTTCCGCTTCGGCGAACTGCCGGTTGTTCATCAACCCGTTGTACTTGTCGACGAGCTTGGCAAAATCCTGTTCGACGCGAATTCGGTATTCTTGTTCTTGCTTGATTTTTCCCAGCGTTTCCCGATTCTGATTTTGTAGATCAACCAGAGGTTTTCGCTGATCCATGTACGATTCGATCGATTCGCGAGACTTCCGCAACGATCCGAGCAGCATGGTGACCGATTCTTTCGGCAGATCAGAGCCTTCGACCGTGGCCATTGCCTGGTCAAGAACTTCCATCGATTTCTGCGGATCGGTTTCGCGAAGCCGTTCGGCTCGGAAGATTGCATTCAACGTTTCTGTCCGTAACCGGCTGAACTGAATCGATTGTCGCTGAATGACGATGTCGACCTGGTTCATCGGAGTTTCGTCACCGGCATCGAGTTGTTCCGGTGTTGTACCAAGATCGTTGGCGACATTGTCGTTACCGGTCAACTGAATACCGCCGTTCTGCGGACGGAGTTGTCTCAAAAAGTCCTGCAACTGCTGTTCACGGTAGCGATCGAGCCGTTGTCCCGATTGATAGGCTTGGAGGAATGCGGTATAGGCCGCATGGCGGTTCCCCTGCTTTAGATGGAGCAGGCCGGCATTGTACAATTCCGCGGCGGAGATGCTTTCCGGTCGTACAATCAATTCTTCCACAGTGGGAGTTGTGTCCACCGTGGGCTTTGTCGGATTCGAGACGATGAGTTCGTCGAATTCGTCGTCGGTCATTTCCGATTCTTCGTGCTCAGGCAATACGACCTCCCGCTGACTGATCTGCGGTTGGACGTTTCGTGTGGGCAGTTCGAAGGGAGTGGCCATATTCGATTGGTCGGCCATATTCGATTGGTCGGAAGAGGGTGTCGATTCCTTTGCGATCGACACAGGATCGCGGGACTCGACGTTGTTTTTCGGTGGGAACTCTTCGATAAGAGTCGAGGGCTTGTTTTTCTCCGGTGAAACGGGTTCTGCATCGGGAACGATCGAGGGAAGATTGTCGTCTTGCGCCAACAGTTCGTCGATCGACACAGCCGGTTTATTCTTCGCAGTGGCAACCGGATTGGCCTTGGGGGGAACGCGGGACAAGTCGCTGGCAACGTCAAAGCTCTCGGGAGGCGAGTCCATCTGATTGAGCTGAGCGAGCAACGCGTGAGGAGACAACTCGTCCTTGCGGAACGTCAGATTCTGACTATCAGAAATGTTGACGGCCTGCGCGGCAAGTTGTCTGGCATCGTCGTATTCTCCCAGGCTGGCCGACCGCTGCGATTTCGACATCAGGTCGAGTACACGAATTCGGTTTGTCGTCTGGGATCGATCGACGGATTTGTCGGCGGCAATCGAAGCGGACTCTTTGCTTCGCAATTCTCGCAGCAATCCTTGCGGACTGTCTTCTTTCTTATCCCACGTGACCGGCAGATTGGCAGCCTGACGAGCGATTTGCATGGCAGCACCGGCATCCCCATCTCGGGCGAGCTGTCGTGCTTCCTGCATCATTTTCTGAGCCAGTTGCTTATAGCTGCCTGAACCTGCGTTGGGAGCCGATGATGGACGACGTGAAGTCTGTCCTGTCGACAATCTTCCTGTTGACGGCGTATAGCGATCGATGGCACTCAACACGAGCTCGGGACGATCGTCGAATTCTCCCCATTCCACAGGATATTGGCTTGCCAGTAAGGCTTTTTCACGCGCCCCGGTGTAATTCCCCTTTTTCAGGTCGGCCCGGGCTTCGAGCACCAGCTTCTGTGCTTTCTGTTTATTCGGATCAACCACTGCAACATCGCGTGGTTCGGACGCCGTCGGCAGATTGCTTTGACGACTTCCGTTGGAGGCTTGTTGTTTCGCTGCCGAATCGCCATTGAATTGTTCGGCCCGTTGAATGAGATCGATATCGGCTAACACCAGATCGGGCTGTTCCTCGAACAAGTCGTAGCTCACGTTGAGTTTTTTGGCAGCTGCGACTTTCTGTCGGGCGTCATCGTAGCGGCCGGCGGCAATATCATTGCGGGCATTTGCCAGAAGATCGAGCGCTTTTTGTTTGTCTCCGGTTGCAGATTCGGAACTCGAACGTGCGACGGAACTCGACGACGTGAATTCGATTTCATCTTTGGTGGATGACTTGGCAAGAACTCTCACGCCCGAGGCACGCTCGATTTCTTTGAGCACGAATTCCGGTCGTTCTTCGAAGAGACCATAGGCCACTTCAAGCTGATCGGCTTGTAAAGCAAGATGGCGCGCTTCATCGTAGCGGCGCAATTTCAATTGTTCTTTGGCCTGCTTCAGCAGCGACTGCGCCAATTCCTTCTTGGATTGACCCGGTGCGGTACGGATTTTCCGCGTCGAAGCATCGCTGTCAGCAGTTTCGTCGGAAGGCGACGAAAAATCGTCCTCGGCCTCGAGTTCAGAGAAAGCGTCGTCCCAATCGCTGTCGGAACGGTCCGACTGGGCTCGAATCACGACTGGCCTGGCGGCCTGCCGGCTGGTGCCCGCCTTGGCGAGGCTGATATACCCTCGAAGCTGGTGCTGTTCTTCATTCGTCAATTCGAGACGACGAGCCCAGGCTTGTTCGAGTATATTCAGCGCCAGCTGATACTGGCCTGAATTATACTGTTGACGCCCGAGTTTGAACGCCTCGCGCGGATGGCGTGCGGGTTGCCCCTCGCGCCCTCCGGACCGACGAGATTCGACTCCCGCGGAAATATGAGGAGTTGTGTCTCCCAGGTGAGCCAACCACATCCCTGTGGCGACAACTGTTGTGCACGTGAAAAAGGCGATCGCTTTACCCAAGGTGGGATCCTCCGTCAGGCCCAGCCAGCCTCTATGGATTTGGTTACGACGTCGAGTCGTCATGACTGCGTACTCGCTTTACTGTCCCTTGGTGAATGTTGCTCAGAACTTACCGACTCCGTGACAGGAGACTCCGCTCCTGGACGAATTTTTCAACTTCGCAGCGATTTCCCGTGGGGGACCGCGTGGAAAAATCGTATGCGATGTGTGGTTTAAGGCGTGATGACTAATGACGACAAATTCAAAAACTCGATCAGTAACGTGTGTTGCTGCCCGTTGTCTCTGGTTCGTCGTTTGATCTCAGATTGGTTTTACAGGAATGAGTGGTTCGTGTCAGAACATGAACCATCGATTGGGATTTGCCGTTGAAGGCGATGATCTATTGAAAGGCGTCTGCGAAATGTGATGACATGGGGTTGGAGAGCGGGTGATATAGGAAATCGTAGGATTCGGTCAATAGCTTTCGAAATAATTTTCGTTAAACCTCGCACAGAAATGGACTTCTCGACAAGAAACCGGCAAGTCCTGCCGATCTCATTCTTCTGAATCCGGTAACAACATTTTTATATACGGTTGCCCGGGCTTATCGTAAATCGTCTCGATGTAGGCATTTTGACGCAATTCTCGGATGACTTTGTCTCGTATTTCCTTCAGCTTCTGATCGTTCAGCATTTTCTCGATTTCGAATTGCACATCTTCGAACGAGCGATATCCGTCTTCATTTCGTTCGATCACACGCACAATTCGGAAATCCTCTTTGCTTTGGTAGGGAGCGCTGATCTCGCCGATTGGTACTTCGTATAACAGTTGTTCGAGCTTTTCATCCGCGAGGCTTCCTTTGGTGGTCCAATCACCCCAGTGCCCCCCTTTCTCGGCGGACGGTCCCGATGAAAACCTTTTGGCAGCCTGTTCGAACGTCATGCCCTGATCGATCGCCTCGATCGCTTGCTGCACTTTGGCTCGCGCCTGCTTTTTCTCGGTCGATGTCTTAAACGGAACGATGATCACCTGCCATTTCACTCGTGCAGGAACCGCGTAATCCTCCATATGGCTGCGGTAATAATTCACCAAATCCTGTCTTCCGATACTCTTGGGCGATTGCGATTTCATCGACATGTACTGCATCGCCATCTGCTGTTGACGGAAATCTTCTTTCAGCGTCGCCAGCGAGGTTTTCTGCTCGGCCAGGATCCGATCGAGATCCTGCTTCGTCTCAACCTTGAGCTCCTTACGGATTTTCTTCAACTGGTTTTCGAATTCGGCATCGAGATACGCCTCGAACGATTCCTTCTGTTCGGGCTTCAGATATTCGTTCAACGCCGATATCAAGATCATTTTTTCCACATGCCGTGGCAGTTCTTTCTTGATGATCTGTTCTCGCAACTGTTCCAATTGTTCGGGCGAAAGTTCCGCCTCGGCTTTATTAAGTACCGGTGTATAGGGTAGTAAGACATCGTTAGCGAAAATGGGAAATCCATTCACCGATGCGACAACATACGTGTGACCCAGATCGATCACATTTTCTGGCTTTACCGCCGGTGTTTCGTGACTCGCCAGTTCAACGTTCGAATTCGCGGGATCCCATTCATTATCCAGAGAAAAATCGGTCTCCGTGCCGGGTCTGTCGTCAACCTTCTCCAACGGGACATCCGCGGTGGAAATCTCACGATCGCGCGATACTTCAGAGATCCGATACGGATTCTGTTTGAGCTCCTCCCGAGTGGCAACGCGCGGCGGAGCCGGTCCAAGAACCGGATTATCGACTTTCGCAGTTCCAAGAGTTTCACACCCGGCGATCAGGCCGAGCACGATAACCCAGGGAAACCGACGAAACGTGACACCCATGAACCGGTCTTCCTGCGTAGTCCAGAGTGGCTCTGGTGTGAATTGATGTAGGATATGTCGATCGTCCCTCATCATCGCCGCGCAGAATCGTGTCGATCGTTCGACATATTTTCCGCGGGTCTGGTGAGAGAATCGGGCGGATTATACGGCGATTTCGAAAAACAGGTCAACGTGATTTTCCCCCTGATTTCATGGCAATTGCGACGAAATGCAAGAGTTGCAATGCAAAATTTGCAATGCCTGGTCATCTCACCGTTTTCAAACCTCCTCTTCGGACTGCCGTCATTTGCCCGATTCCTGTTACAATGCGTTCGATTTTACGCGGCGGAGAACCCACCATGAAAACAATTCGAATCGGCAACGGAGCCGGATTCTGGGGAGATCATCCCGACGCTCCTCTCCGTCTCGCCGAGCAGGGTGACCTCAATTTTCTCACGCTCGAATATCTCGCCGAACTGACGATGTCGATTCTCGCCCAACAGAAATCTCACGACGAGAACGCCGGTTATGTCACCGATTTTCCCGAAGTCGTTTATCGCCTTGCCCCCTGGCTGAGCGGACCGTCGCCGCTCAAGATCGTCACCAACGCCGGCGGGATGAATCCGTTGCGCTGTGCTTACACCGTTGGTAAGCTTCTCGCATCGAGCGGGCTGGGAGACATCTCGATCGCCGCCGTCAGCGGGGATGACATCTTTCCCTCATGGAATAGCCTCTTGGCTGACGGAGAAACCTTTCCCCACCTCGACACCGGGGAATCGATTGCGAATATTCAACACCTCGTCGTTAGCGCAAATGTCTATCTTGGTGCCGCAGGCATCGCCTCGGCTCTCGATCTGGGTGCCGATATCGTCGTCACCGGCCGCATTGCCGATGCTTCGCTCACCGTCGGCCCGGCGATGCACGCCTTCGATTGGTCGTGGAGCGACTGGAACCGTCTCGCCGCCGCCACGGTCGCCGGGCATCTCATCGAATGCGGTGCCCAGATGACAGGAGGAATGTTCTCGGACTGGAACGAAACTCTCTCGCTGGGGGACGTCGGTTATCCCATTGCCGAGCTGTCAGACGATGGTTCGGTCGTCGTCACCAAACCGGCCGCCAGCGGCGGTGCGGTCACGGTCGCAACCGTCTCTGAGCAACTGGTCTATGAAATCGGAGACCCCGAGCACTATCTCACTCCCGACGTCGACGTCGATTTCAGTCATGTACGCCTCGAACAGATTGGTGATGACCGCGTGGCCGTCCATGATGCTCGCGGGAACCCCGCACCACCAACGTTAAAAACGTCGATCTCGTATCAGGACGGGTATCTCGGCTCAGGAACGATCGTGATCACCGGACCAGACGCCATCAACAAAGCCCAGGCCTGCGCTGCAGCGATGCAGCAAAAACTCAATGCCGCCGGGGTGTTTCCACAGCGATGGAATGTCGAATATCTCGGGGCCGGTGATGTGCTCCCCGGAATCGTCCCTCGTGCGGTCGATCCGCCGGAGATCGTGCTCAGGATGACGATTCACGATAAAACGCGCGCCGTTGTCGATCGGAGCCTGCGGGAACTCGTGCCGCTGGTCACCTCGGGACCGCCCGGCGTCACCGGTTATGTCGGAGGAAGAGCCAAGGCCCGCCGTGTGTTGTCGTATTGGCCGAGTTTAATCGCACGAGATCGAGTCAGTCCGACGGTCGAAGTAAGAACCGCGACCGAATGGTGTGACGGAGAAGACTTATGAGACTCAAAGAGATTGCTCATGCCCGCTCGGGTGACAAAGGGAACCACGCCAACATCGGCGTCATCGCCCGCGATCCCTCATATTACGACTTTCTATGCCGCGAGGTCACCGAAGTTCGCGTCGCCGAGTATTTCGCCCCGCTCAATCCCCGGTCGGTGAAGAGATTTCTGCTCCCCGGCATTCACGCGCTGAATTTCATGCTCTATGACATTCTTGCCGGTGGCGCGTGCAAGTCGCTGCGCATCGACAGCCAGGGGAAGACGCTCGCGCTGGCGCTGCTTGAATGGGAAATTCCGGCCGCGTACGACGAGTCCGCTTTGATATCCCCATGATGAACGCCAATCGGCCTCAATCGAAAAACGACGAGAGAGGTCAGCGGGGTCGCTCCAGTTGCTCGCAACCGGAGTTGTGCAACAACCAGAGGCACGTTTCCGACGACGAGCACGCCTCTCATCGCGACGCGACCCCGGTTGGCAAGCAACCGGGGGTACCCGATGTCTGTAAATTACGATTCGGCTGACGACGAATCAAGATCATATCCTCCCTGGTGACCGAGCGGTTTGCCACGTACATCGGATCGGCTTCACAATCGGTTCAGTTTCCCGGCGAATCCGCCGATCTCTCTGGAATAGATCAAATTCCTTTGATATACTCGAGGACGCATTTTTTGGCCCCGGATCATTGGTAAAAACTCCCCGACTCACTCGGAGACCTTTATGCTTGCTCTCTCTGGCCGACCTCATACGGTGGGTTCGTTTTGTGATGGCGTTTCGCGGCGGGATTTTCTTCGTATCGGGACGCTGGCGGCGATGGGGACGGCTGGGGGATGGTCGTTGCCTCAGATTCTGAAGGCCGATGCCGCGGCAGGGCGGGGGAAAAATCCGAAATCGGTGATCATGATTTACCTGGTCGGGGGGCCGCCGCATCAGGATATGTTCGACCTCAAGCCCGAAGCTCCGAAAGAAGTCGCCGGGCCGTGGAAGCCGATCGCGACCAACGTTCCGGGGATGGAGATCGGCGAGGCGTTTCCGTTGCTGGCGGGAATGGGAGATAAACTGACGGTGATTCGCTCGCTCGTCGGCAATCAGGCAGGTCACGATGCGATTCAGGTTTTCAACGGACATCATCCGCAAAAATTGACACCGGCCGGCGGCTGGCCGCAGTTCGGGTCGATGATCTCGAAAGTGCAGGGGGTGTTCGATCCCACGTCGCCGCCGTATGTCAGCCTTTGTTACGAATGCACACACGGGCCGTACAACGAACCGGGGCCGGGGTTTCTCGGGTCGGCTCACACGCCGTTTCGTCCGATGGGGCCGACGCGCGACGACATGGTGCTTAACGGTGTGACGCTCGACCGGCTGGCCGATCGCAAGACGCTGCTCGACAGTTTCGATCGTATCCGCCGCGATATTGACGCCTCGACAATGATGGAAGGAATCGACGCCTTCACCGAGCAGGCGATGGGGTTGCTCACGTCGTCTAAACTCGCCGATGCCCTCGATTTGTCGAAGGAAGACCCGCGCGTTGTCGAGAGGTATGGGACGGGTGACCCGACCATTTTCATGGATAGCAACGGTGCCCCGCGCGTGCCGCAGAGTTTACTGGTCGCTCGTCGGCTGATCGAAGCGGGGGTGCGCGTCGTCACGCTCAATTACAGCAAATGGGACTGGCACGGCGGCTTTAACACCGAAGGACGCAAGGACAACACGATCTTCGTTCGCGAGCGGGAAGATTTTCCGGTCTTCGATCAATGTGTGAGCGCGCTTGTGGAAGACCTGCATCAACGGGGACTTGCCGACGACTGTGCCGTGGTGATCTGGGGCGAATTCGGCCGGACACCGGTGATCAGCGGCAATGTCGGTCGCGACCATTGGCCGCCGGTCAATTGCGTATTGATGGCCGGCGGCGGCTTGAAACATGGTCAGGTGATCGGTGCGACCGACCGAATCGGTGGCGAAGCCGTTTCGCGTGCGGTGACATTTGGTGAAGTCTATGCTTCGCTGTTCCACCACATGGGGATCGATTCGAGTCTCGCCACGATCGACGATCTCAACGGTCGACCGCAGTATATGGTCGAAGGTGACGCGACACCGATGCCGGAACTGGTATAATTTCGGCAGAGCACGAGTCGGAGATCCCGACCGCCGTGGTTCCCACCCGTTGCAAGGGGTCTAACCCATTTGCAGATGGGTCACAAGGGGCAAACTCGCCCTGCCGCTGACGACGGCTTTGACCGGGGTCAGCATTTTGGCATCGAGTTCGCCGCGGCGAATATCGACGTCGTCGGGAGCTTTGATGGCAATTCTGACGCGGTTGCCTTTAATGGCCGCCACTTCAACGACAATCGAATCACCAATCTGGATCGTTTCACCAAGCTTGCGGGTCAAAACTAACATAACATCCTCCATGATATCTGAGAGCACCTCATCCTGGGTCATGGTGCTCGCCATAGAAATTTAGGCTCATTGATCTCCCGCGAAAAGTGTACATAAGAATCGTTTTGTGATCGTATCAGATGGTCTTCCCAGTGGCCAGCCTGATATTGTAAAATTTCTAAGTTGCAATTGTTACGCCGAAGTCTTTAAGTTTCCTGGTATTACGTAAGTCATTATGAAGGCGTTTGTTATGGATTTTACTCGGAAAGCGAACTTTCTGGGGAGTGTATTATTTTGATGCAATCGCTGGATATGAGATGTTCAATTCTGAATAACCTGTCTCAAGACGAGGCGGAATGGGAGGCAAACCGGGGACCCCATAGTGGGACGACAACGCGACATCTGGTTTCCGAAGAGATGAATTGTGAACATTTATGCCCGTGATTTCGCTCTCCGATTCGCTGGACCCGCGGCTGGATGTCTTCCGCCATATCAAGAAGTCGAATGCGACTCGTGATGGTCTGTTCATTGCGGAAGGTCAGAAACTGGTCGAACTGTTGTTGGCGAGTCGGCTGAGGCTGCACTCACTGCTCGTCGATCCCCGGCATCTCGAATCGATCGGCGATCGGCTGACGGACGAGACGCCTGTGTACGTGTTACCCGATCATGAAATCGAGCAGTTGGTCGGTTTCAATTTTCATCGAGGGATGCTGGCGTGCGGTTACCGAATCGAGAATCCCGATCTCGCGGAACTGATCGGACCTGCCGAGACACCGCGACGGATCGTTGTGTGTCCGTCGATTCAAGATCCGGAAAACCTGGGAGCGGTCATCCGCATCAGCAGCGCCTTTGGCATTCAGGGGCTGATTCTCGGTCCCAAGTCGGCCGATCCCTTTTCGCGTCGGGTGCTGCGGGTTTCGATGGGGACGGCGTTCGAGTTTCCGATCTCTCTCTCGAATGATCTTGCTGCCGATCTGGCGCTGCTCGAACAGACCGGCGTGCGTTTGATCGCCTCGGTTCTCGATACCGAAGCGGAGCCACTATCGACGTTTTCCATCGGAAATCGCTGGGCATTGCTGCTGGGAAACGAAGGGCACGGGCTCGAAGACGAATGGATTGCCCGCGCGCACCGTCGCGTCACTATTCCCATGCACAATGACGTCGATTCGCTCAACTTATCGGTAGCCGCAGGGATTTTGCTCTACGAGCTGACCCGTTCGTAACGCGATTAGGGGTGCCTCCGTTAAATGGTGGTCCCTTGCGTTATGCCGCTGTCGCTGGCCTCTGTAAGGCCGGATCGAGGTCGAAGACCTCGGTTGAGAAATCCTCTTATCGCTGCGCGACCAGGACACAAAGCTGTCCCGGCCACCCGAATGAACTCCACCAATTAATGGATGCACCCCGCGATTACCGCGCGGGCCATTCGGCGTTGCAATCCTGGCAATGAAAACCAACCAGTGTCGCCGTCCCCGGGATCGGCTGGCGCTGTCGGTTAAGGGTTCCGTCGTTAAGTTCGATCGGTTCGACCGCGGCGTGCCGGCAATAAGGGCAGACGCGGTTCGTATGCAGCGCGCGAGCACGCAACAGCGGGGTGAGTCGATGAACGTTACCCGGCGTCGAATCGCGGGAGATCATGATGCTTGAGGCGGGAGTTTCTCCCACCAGCATCTGGAAGGGGATAATCGAGGGAATTTCGAAGTCGTCCTCATCGGACAACTCCACCGGTGCATAGAGTTTCAGACTGCTCATCCATGAGCCCTTTACTATGGTGGCCGTTCATCCGTGTGACGTCAGACGTCGGGGACGAATCGGCGGTTCCAGAGGATCGATTCCGGGACCATGTTCTCTTCAACATCCTGTCGAGAGAGAACATTACGACACATACGAGAGGAGATGTATCTCATCCAGCGGGATCTCACAAGGTGTTATATGTTCAGTTTATTCGTCGTGTTTGCGCGTTACAACCGGCAAAGTCTCTTCAAGTTCACACGGCTGACGGTCGATACCGATACTAAGAGGGCCTGTTTGCGCCGAGTGATCTGCGTTAGGTCGGTGCGGAATTCGACCGGCTGCAGACGTTGACGTCAATTGCCAGAATTTGTGGACGGAGTACGGGAAATGAGATGGATACTTGCAGGTTGGCTGGCCATAGGGCTTTTCGGGCCGACGGTTTCCGCTCATGCGCAGCAAGGTTCGACGAATACCCTCTACACCAATAAGGCGCGATTTCGCATACCCTTTCGATTCGATGCTGAAGAAATTCGCCGGCTGAATGCTCGCGAAATTCGACTTTTCGTCTCGTTCGATCAGGGAACGACCTGGCAGCAAAGTCAGTCAGTCGATGCTCAAACCGGCCGCTTCGACTTTGAGGCTCCGGCGGATGGTGAGTATTGGTTTTCGGTTCAGACGATCGACGGATTCAATCAGCCGCATCCCCCGACAGATCAGTTGTCGTCGGGTTTAACGGTCGTCGTCGATTCCACCGCGCCGGAACTCGACCTGCGTCTGAGTTCGCTGCCGGGAGGAAAAGTCGCTCTCAACTGGCAATGCTTCGATAACAATCTCGATATCAAATCGTTGCAGCTGGAATTCATTCAGACCGGCGACAACCAATGGCACACCGTCAACATCCTCCCCCTGGCCGATGGAGAAACGTCGTGGTCGGTCGCACCCGGCAGCGAGGTCGCCGTCCGTGGCACAGTACAGGATCAGGCCGGAAATGTCGCCACAGCCCAAGCGCAGGTCCGCATCGAAAATGCGCCTGCCGCCGCACCGCGCGGCCCGGCCCCCGATTTCAGTCAGCCGATCGCCAACGGGCATGCCCCGTCGATTGCCGAACCGCAGACCAAATTCGAGCCGCAACCGAAATTGAACTCGTATCCCCCCGTGGTGACCCCCCGTGCGAAACAAGAGCCCGATCAGAATTTCGAACCGGAAATCGCATCCGCCGATCCGAAACCGTCTGAGTCGATCGACATGATGCCAAACGCGGCTCCCTTAGCGCCGGGTGCCACAGCCGAATTTCCGTCGAAGTCGCGATCGAATTTTGCCATGCCGACACTGCGCGACGAGAAGAACTTGAGGACGCCGACATCGCCGGCGATCACCAGCACGTCACCCCAGCTCGAAGATCTTCTGGAGCCGACTCGGCCTGGAAATGCGGAGATATCGGAACCGGCGCCGACGCGAAATGAGCTCGTGCGTGACTTACCGCAGTTTCGTCCCGACGTCACCCAAGGGAGGTATGCAAAACTCGACGAGAAAAACCAATCGACCGGCAGGCCGCGAGTCCGCGTCATCAACAACCTGCGGTTCAACATCGGCTACCGCATCGAAGACGTTGGTCCTTCGGGGGTGAGCGCCGTCGAGCTGTTCATCACGCAGAACGGCGGAGAGAAGTGGTACAAATACGGCGAAGACCCCGACAGGCAGAGCCCTTTTCAAGTGGAAGTTCCCGAGTCGGGTTCGTATGGGTTTGCCATCCGCGTACACAGCGGTGTCGGACTGTCGAACGCTCCGCCGCAACCGGGTGAAAAACCGGTCATCGAAGTGCAGGTCGATCAGACCGCTCCGCAGGTGCATTTCCTTCCCATCGAACAAGGGAAAGGGAACAAGCAGAACCAGATCACCATTCGCTGGAAAGCGACCGACGAGATGCTCGCCGACAAGTCGATTTCCATTGCTTATGCGTCGAATCCACAGGGACCGTGGCAGTCGATCACCAGTTGGATGGAAAACACCGGCAACCACACATGGACGGTCGGTGCGGGAGTCCCGGCGAAAATCTATCTGCAGATCACCGCCCGCGATGCCGCCGGCAACATCAACCAGTCGGTCACGCCTCAGCCGATCGTGGTCGACATGTCGCGCCCCTCGGCGAGGATCGTGGACGTCGAATCGCTGGACGACAACGGCTCGCCGTATTGAGGCGAGAGGCGTAACCGCTAAAATTTGACAGTTCCCACCCCAGCGCCGTATGATAGAATTAAAGACGATTTTCGTCTGATTCCGTCGTCCTTCATCGGGATTGAACATGTCCACTGATACGCGCTACGAACATATCGAACTCAACGATGACGGCGTTCCCATGATTTCCGGAACGACGATGAAAGTCGTCGAACTCGTGCTGAACCATCTGGCATATGGATGGAGTCCCGCCGAACTGCACTTTCAGTTCCCCTATCTCACGCTGGGGATGATTCATTCAGCGCTCGCCTATTATTGGGATCATCAGCAGGAGATCGATGAGGACATCGAGCGGCGGGATCGACTCGCGGAAGAAATCATGGTTTCGCTTCCTGTGCCGCCACTGGTGAAACGACTCCGTGCACAAAGGCAGCAATAATGACGGTCGCATTGTACATGGATCACCATGTGCCGAAAGCGATCACTGAAGGTCTGCGTTTGCGAGGAATTGATGTATTGACCGCAGCAGAGGACGGTCGAGATCAGACGCCCGACTCACAAATTCTAGACCGAGCAACGGACCTCAAGCGAATCGTATACACGCAGGATCTTGATTTTGTGGTGGAAGCGAACGAACGCCTGCGAAACCAGGTTTCGTTTTATGGGGTTGCCTATTCGCGCCAGCTCAATCTGAGCTTCGGCGAAATCATCGGTAACCTCGAAATGATCTCGCTGGTCCATGACTGCGACGAAGTCGTCAACACGATCTTTTTCCTGCCGCTCTGATTCGCACGACGCCGATTTTCCGTATTAGTCCGCGTCCGGCAAAAATTGACAGTGGCGGACAGTGCGTCGTATGATGGAGCAATGGGCACCCCCTGCGTTGTTCCATCAACGCACATGGAGAAGGACATGTCCACCGATACGCGCTACGAACACATCGAACTCAACGACGACGGCGTTCCCATGATTTCCGGGACGACGATGAAAGTGGTCGAATTGGTACTCGACCATCTCGCTTATGGCTGGAGCCCCGCCGAACTGCATTTGCAATACCCTCACCTCACGCTGGGGATGGTCCATTCGGCATTGGCGTACTATTGGGATCACCAGCAGGAGATCGATGAGGATATCGAACGCCGCCTCAAGAAAGTCGAAGAGTACAAGAAGAAATTCGGCGAACCCCCCGCTTTGGCAAAGCTGAGGGCCCATAAGCACGCATAATGGCGGTCGCGCTTTACAGGGATGAGAGCGTTTCCTACGCCATTGCCGACGGCTTGCAGAAGCGCGGCGTCGACATCCTCACCGCATCCGAAGGTGGATATCGCCAGGTCGCTGACATGCTGATCTTCGATCGCGCTGTAGCGCTCAATCGCGTAATATTTACGCGAAACGATGACTTCCTTGAGATCGTCGACGAACGTCGGCAACGACTGTTGGCGTTTCCGGGTCTGGTTTACGCTCACCAGGCACACGTTTCTGTTGTCCAATGTATCGACGATCTTGAAATCATCGCGAAGGCGAGCGATCCGGCGGATATCGTCGATACGGTTTACTTTCTCCCACTTTGATTTTCTCTTTTGCTACAGATTCCTCTACAATAGGGACTTGTTCTCGCTCCGCCGACATTCATTAAGGAACCCGCGATATGCCCGGTCAATATTCTTCCGATCCCGCGTTCACCCGTCGTCAAATTCTCGGAACCGCCGCCGGGGCTTTGGCCTTCGCATCGCAGGCGTCAGCCGACGACAAACCGAAAATCAGACCGGCGTTGCCCAAGGCGAAAACCAGCGTCCGTGTCGCCGCCGTCAGTTATGCGATGCCGTTTCACGATCATCGCTCGGGGATCGACCTTACTCCGCTGCGCGACATGACGGCGAAAGTCGCCGTCGAACGACCCGACTTCATCTGTTATCCCGAAATCTGCACCTGCGGCGGACAAGGCTTCGAGAAGGGAATCGAGATCGCCCCCGAACTCGATCCCTACGTCGCCGAAGTCGGAAAAATCGCCCGCGAGTTCGACACGGCGATCGTTGCGCCGTTTATCGAACGTTATCAGGATCGCGTTTACAACTCGGTCCCCATCGTCAATCGGCGGGGGGAATTCGTATTGGTTTACCGCAAGAATTATCCGACCACGCACGAACTCGAACGGGGGATCACTCCGGGAACCGAAGTCCCCGTCGCTGAGTGCGACGGCGTGCGCGTCGGTGCCGCCGTCTGCTTCGACGCCAACTTCGATAACATCGCCGCGCAGCTCGAAGCGGGCCGTGCGAGGCTGGTTTTCTGGCCGTCGATGTACTGGGGGGGCGAGTTCCTGCAACACTGGGCGATGCGGTACGGCTTCGCGATGGCCGCCGCGTACGGACTGGAAAGTTCGATCATCGACATGAACGGCGAATACCTCGCGCAGCAGGGACAAGACACGTTTCAGGTCCGCCGGGGCAATCTTCCGCCGTGGGCGCTCGCCGATATTCAGATCAATCGCGAGTTATACCATCTCGATTTCAACATGGACCACATGATGGCGATCCGCGAAAAGTATGCTCCCGACGTCACGTTCGAAGTCCACGAACCCGAGGGAATTTTCCTCATGGCGTCACATCGATCGGATTTGTCGGTCGAAGACGTCGCCACCGAATTCGGATTAGAGACGATGCGCGATTATATCGCACGCAGCGTGAAGATGCGGAATGACGTGTTGGGAGTGTGAAAACTAATAGAACGCGTGATTAGGATCGCCGTACGAACTTCTTTTAGATGACCCGTGTCTCCACAGGATGGCTCAATAAATCTTGACAAAGAACAAAACCGATTAGCGGCCCGCGCACATGTGGAATTTTTTCACCTCGAAAAAAGGAGCCCCGGTCAAAACCAGTTATCCAAAAGTGCTTTATTCATTCTCCAAGAATGAGATGCAGCCGTGCGGTGGTATTATCGTATGGAATCCTGGTGGAATGGGGCGATTGAGGACGGTATATGTGCCGTTTCCTTCCGATTACCGAATTCCTTATCCGGACGGCCCGACGTTCCATGACTTCATTCTGCTTCTAGACGAAACGCCACTCATTCGTCAGCAAGCGACCGATTGTCCGACGTGCGAACAGTTGCTGCAGGTCGGCTGCGGTCGTCCAGAACTTGCCGCAGAGTTCGCAAATGCCATCAATCGATTAACGGTTGACGAAATCGGCAGTGCTAGCAGCGATTGGGTTCAAGTTCTTTTTCCCGTCATTAGCTTGTTGTCTCGCGGGCTCTATCTCATTACCGTCGATGAATATATTCCGACCGATGGCGACGGGAATTTCTTTTGGGGCGCCTTTCAATCGATTCGTAGATGCTCGGCGCTTTCTCGTTGCGTCGATGTCACTCAGCGGCCCGTGTTCCTCGCACCGACGCAGCCGACAAGTTGTTTTCAACACGCGTCACTTTCTCGCGCTCAACAAGAATTCCCGCAGAAACCGGGACTGACGTTGCAGTTGTCCGGTAAGATATCGGCACTGCTAGACGGCCATCATCGCGCGCTCTGTGCCGCCTTGCAGCATGCAATGTTTCCGTGCATCACGATATCCAATTTCAATTGCTCGCGTTACGCAGCGGATTATGGTGCCCTCGGCCCCTTGTGGAATACGATACCCCTCAAACTTCGCAAGCAAATGATGTTGCTTGGTGAAGAGTGCATGGTCGGTGGAGACGAACGGTCACAATCCGAAATTGACGAGTTTGTTCGAACCATCGAATCGATGCCAACGGTCGATTTGCCGGCGGAAGTTCAACCGCAATCACTCAAAAGTGCATATCCCAATCTCGATGCGGTCACCGGGTTAGATATCTGCTCACGCAAGACAGGCGTTATTACCGACAAGGATATAGAAGATATCCTCAATCGGCAGCGTGACGATCATTATTACTACGATAATGTTATTCCATTACTTTTGTGGGCCTTATGCGGCTTCCGCGATAACCGCTGCATCGATGTTCTTAGGCGTGTTGCGAAAGATGTCGATCTTCGCCCCTATTGGCATCTCGCTTATCAATTGCTTGCGACGATGCGCTGCGAAGAAGTCGACGATTTCTTCGTAGCCTATCTCTGTTCGGAAGACGCAGCGAGTCGTCCCGAGTTGATCGAGATTATCGATGATTATTTTCGACAACCTCCATGACAACGAGCGAGTAGTAAACGTGATAGCAGATCATTTCAATTTCTGATGCGATCACCATCGATCCAAAATCCGAACTTTTTTTTCTCTGCCAACTGACTCGCCAGAATGAAAAGGTAACGTCATGACTAAAATCCGCCAAAAAAACTTTGTGCTACCTTTATGGCTTTCCTGCGTGTTCATAGTCGGTTTCAATTTATCGACGTCGGTGCGCGGCGAATGGCAGACACATCAGATAAAACAAGGGGACGGACAAGGTGGCTGGGTCGATCGACCGGCTCAGCGGCAGGTGTTGAAACATCCCGATGCCGAATTCACCATGCCCTTCGGGTTGGTTCTCATGGACAACGACGAACTTGCCATTCTCGTGAGCCGCGAAAAGGCCAACCCCGAGGGAGGACGAATCTTTGAACCGAATATCGCATTCAGCAAAGATGGGGGTGAGACCTGGTCTCCCTTTATGGCGATTCCCGGTACTAAGGGGAGGCCGCAATTCCTCACGCATCTCGGTAAAGGCCGCATCTCATTCGTAACTGAAGCGATTGGCGAAGGTGCGACCATGCGGAGATTTTTCAGCGACGATTACGGGCGACATTTCGATCGCAGCGAAGAACATCCCTTAACCGAAAGCGGTAAAACCTTTAATCTCGAAGGAAATGCCTGGGTCGATCGCGATAAAAAAGGAGAGGCCGAAGCGATTCTGGAAATCGGCTGGCAACTGGATGAAGGGAAGAGCCATCCGACAGGAGACTATTCAGCCGTGTTTCGCCGTTCGATTGACGGCGGTAAAACATGGATCGACGAAATTTCGCCTCCGCAATGGAAATTTACTGCCGAACACGACGGCAAAGAATGGCTGCGCGGTGTCAGCGAGGGATCGATCGTTCGGGCAGCCAACGGCGATCTGGTCGCCGCCCTGCGAACTGATATGCCTCCGAAGTATTTCGACGGTCCCAACGACGACAGCCTCGAAGGAACGGCGATTTCTCTATCCGAAGATGACGGTAAAACCTGGTCCGAAATGCAGATTCTCTTCGACGCCGGTCGACATCATGCTAACCTGCAGCGACTTCCAAACGACGATCTGGTCTGCACGGTGATCGTACGAGACGACATACAGCCGGGAAATCTCAACGAAGGGGAATTGACCAGCCGTCGCCGTGGCTGCGACGCCGTCATCAGTCACGACAACGGCAAGACCTGGAATCTCGACCGCCGTTATGAACTCGACGGTTTCGACTATCTGCGCGAAGACGGTTACTGGGTCGATGGCAAAGTTGGACACCTCGGGGCAGCCGCGCTGCCGACAGGCGAGATACTCTGTCTCTACGGCGACTACCAACGCGGTGCCGTGCTCATCCGGTGGAAACCGTAACTCAGAGCACTTATGAATTGACCACATTCGGCGTACCGCAGGCCAACAACATCTGCCGCGTTTTTTCGCGGTATTTCGTTCGCACGTCGCGCGTCGGCGGACGGCAGCGGCTTGAGTCGAGGCCGACCAGTTCCATGCAGAGCTTGTCGAGGTAACCGTCGCCGCTGGTGTAATTTTCCATCTCGGACCAGAGTTGCATGAATGGCATCAGCACGCGGACCATTTCGCGCTGTGCCTCCTCGTACTTTCGTGCTTCCAGCAATTCCCACAGCCGGACACCAAACTGCGGCCAGTGGTTGCAGATGTGCAATTCGATAGCCTGCGCGCCGAGCATATGACTGGTCACGAAACGGCTTTGGTTGTCGATGAACCCCAACCGTTGACTGTATTGTACCAGCGCATCTTCGAATGTCAGCCAGACAGGGTCCGGAGTGGACCACTTGAGACCCACGAGGTTCGGAATCTCAGCAAGCCGGCCGACGAGCGAGGCAGAGACCCCCAGACTTGTCCAATAGGTGTTGTACACGATGATCCCGATTTCGGGGGCCGCTTCGGAGGCCGCCAGCACGAACTCGTAGAAATCTTCTTCGGTGTGGGAGAAGTAAAACGGCGGCGAGACTTGTATGAAATCGGCTCCCAGGTCTTGTGCACGGCAAGCCAGTTCACACAATTCGCGCGTACTCGTCGTTTGCGCTCCGATGGTGACCGGGACTTTTCCATCGGCGGCTTTCACGATCGTCTCGGCCACCTGAAACCGCTCGGCCAATGTCATCGTCGAGAAGTCTCCCGCGGCTCCACCGGCGAGAAAGATGCCGGTCCCCTCGCGAATTCCGCCTTCGAGCAGAAACGCGACGTGACGCTGCATGGCGGGGAGATTCAATTCCAAGGTGGCATCGTGAAACTGCGTGGGAACAGTGACATAGCAGCCACGAAGACGTTTCAACATTCGATCGCGGTTCATCGCGGGGGCATCCTTTCGGTTATACATTCGTGAATGACTGCAAGCCGTTTCATAACCCTCTGGACTTCGAGTATTTCAGGACCATTTGAACGGCTTTTCGATCGCCAACCGGGTTATGAAACCAGTTCTACTGTGGTTGCTGGAACCCTATTTATATCGAAACCGTGTGGTGGCGTGAAATTCAAAGAGCGGATTGTCGACCACCATTTAACAGACGCTTCCTGCTTCGACGCTTCGAACCGAGGCGGACCTAAAACTTTCGTTTCCATCGACGAGTCGTTATAATCCACATTCGCCAAAAAATCTCCTATCGACTCGATCGCGACACTTTTCCAGGGGACAGCACATGACGACTCCAACCATCAAAAAGACCGGGCCCGTTGAGGGTCAACTTCCCGACATG
This sequence comes from Planctomycetota bacterium, assembly GCA_027618475.1. Classification (GTDB taxonomy): domain Bacteria; phylum Planctomycetota; class Planctomycetia; order Planctomycetales; family Planctomycetaceae; genus JAQCEJ01. Next base: position 21,441 of record JAQCEJ010000086.1, read on the forward strand.
CCGATCAACCCCGAATGGATTCTCGACGGAACACCCGAGGCCCGCGGCACAGTGTTGTTGCAGTCCCCCGATCAGAAACTTTCATCGGGATTCTGGTCATGCACGGCGGGGCGGTTCAACTGGATCTTCAGTTGGGACGAATTCGTCCATATTCTCGAAGGGGAAGCAACCATCGCGCAGGAAGGGGGACCGACCATCACCCTGAAAGCGGGAGATTCGGCTCATTTCCCCAGCGGCGCAAAAACCGAGTGGCTCGTCCCCCAATACGTGCGGAAATTCTTCACGCTGCGGACCGCCGAACCGTTCGTCTTGTGAATCGACGAAGAGTCGAATACATTCCGTTCGTGGCCGTCACCGGGTTTGTCGGCCGGCTCTTCATGAAATGACACTTATGCCGTTTCTCGCCCCGTCGATGTAACGGCAACGATTTGCTCGGAATCGATCGTTGTCGATCGGGTTCCGAAGGAGGATGGCAACACGTGGCAGTGTGGAAGAAAAAAACGAAGCGGCGGGCCAAATCCACACGACGGAAGCCAAAGGAACCCGCCTGGGTTGAGATGCCCGACAACGAACTGCTCGATGTCCGCATCTGCGATTTGAAGTTGAAGATCGAAGGAACGGTTCTCGAACGTCGTATCGCCAAACTTCACGATGAACTCGAAGCCCGCGATCTTAACTTCGATCCCCACTGGTGGCTCGCCGAAGAATGGTTTACTCCCGACGGTGTACCGGGGATCGCCATCCCGTTTTATCTGGCCCATCCCCGTCTGATGAAACTCGAACGCAAGCAAATGCTCGAAGTCGAAGGGGGAACCGAAGAGTGGTGCCTGAGAATCCTCCGCCACGAAGCCGGCCATGCCATCGACAACGCCTATCGTCTGCACCTCCGCCGCAGCTGGCGCGAAGTGTTCGGCAAATATTCGCAGCCGTATCCTGAATTTTATCAGCCGCGGCCTTACAGCAAAAAGTATGTTCTGCATCTCGACCCGTGGTATGCGCAGAGTCATCCTGCTGAAGATTTTGCGGAAACATTCGCCGTCTGGCTGAAACCTCGTTCGCGATGGCGAACCCGCTACGAAGAATGGCCCGCGCTGAAGAAACTGGAATACGTCGACGAGTTGATGGAAGACATCGCCGGGACGCCCCCACTGCAAAAATCGAAATCGATCGTCGACCCGATCAGCAAGATTCGCAAAACGCTGCGAGATCATTATAATGATAAGCGCGCCCGTTATCAGATCGATTTTCCTAACGTCTACGATCGCGAACTCTACCGCTTGTTTTCTGACGATCCACAATACTCAAATCGACCCACGGCGGCCTCGTTTCTCGTGCGCACACGCCCCGAACTCTGCCGGGCGATTGCCCATTGGACGGGGCAATACCGGTACACGATCGATCTCGTGTTAGGAGAAATCATCTCGCGCTGCCGCGAGCTGAATCTACGCCTGAGCCGATCTGAACGACAGACACAGCGTGACGCCATCGTTATGCTCACCGTGCAGACGATGAACTATCTCCATGCAGGACACCACAGGTTCGCATTATGAGCCCACTTCGAATCGTCGTGCTGATGCATAAAGATCTCGTCCCCCCGGACACTCTCGACGGCGTCGCCGAAAAAGAAATGATGGAGTGGAAAACCGAGTTCGACGTCTGCGATACGTTGAAAATCATCGGCCACGACATCCGCAAAATCGGCGTGCAGGACGACCTCAGCCTGCTCCGCGAAGAAATCGTCAACTGGCAGCCGCATGTCGTCTTCAACCTGCTCGAAGAATTTCACAGCGTTTCGCTCTACGATCAGCACGTCGTCGGTTACCTCGAATTAATGAAGCAGTCTTACACCGGGTGTAACCCGCGCGGACTGCTGCTCGCTCACGACAAGTATCTGTGCAAACAGATCCTCACGTACCATCGCATCCCCACGCCGCACTTCGCCGTCTTTCCGATGGGGAAAAAGATCAGACGTCCGAAACGATTGCAGTTTCCACTCCTCGTCAAGTCGGCGACCGAAGAGGCGTCGTTCGGTATCGCCCAGGCGTCGATCGTCTACAACGACGAAAAACTCGTCGAACGCATCGAGTTTATCCACGAGCAGATCAAAACCGATGCCCTCGTTGAAGAATACATCGAAGGACGCGAGTTTTACGTCGGCGTCATCGGAAACCAGCGCCTGCAGACCTTTCCCGTCTGGGAACTGCAATTCACGAAAATGCCCGACGACGTCCCCCACATCGCCACGCGAAAAGTGAAATGGGACTTGGCCTATCAAGAAAGGCACGGCATCGAAACCAACGCCGCGACCGATCTGGCCCCCGGACTCGCCGATAAAATGGGACGCATCTCAAAACGGATTTATCGTGCGCTCCACTTAAGCGGCTACGCACGAATGGATTTTCGCGTCTCGAAAGACAACCGTATTTACGTTCTCGAAGCCAATCCCAACCCCAACCTCTCGTATGGTGAAGACTTGGCCGAATCCGCCGAGGCGGGAGGAGTCTCCTACGAAGAACTGATGCACCGCATCGTGAATCATGGATTACGTTATAAAGCGCCCTGGCAATTTTGAAATTGAGAGAATGCGTCGATTCTCATGAAAATCACACGCGTCGAAATTCGAGTGGTCACACCCCAGGTCACACGCTACACGTGGAGCCATGACCTCCCCGAACAATTCATGACCAATACCATCGTCCGTATCGAAACCGACGAAGGGATCACCGGCATCGGCGGCGTGTCGAACTACACATCGTACGACTTCGATCGTTATACCGCCGAGACGATGCGCCATCTGATCCCGATCCTCATCGGCAGAAATCCACTCGAACGCGAAACGCTCTGGTACGACATGTTCCCCCGCGTCTTTCCGCTTTCCCCCACGGCGATGACGGGAATCGACATCGCCTTGTGGGATCTGCTGGGCCGCGTCTCCAATCTGCCGATTTATCAACTGCTCGGCGGAGCCCGCGATCGAATTCTGTCGTATGCGAGCACCCCTTTATTCGCCGATGTCGAAGAATATCGTCGCTGCGTCGACGACATGATCGCCAAAGGATTCAAGGCGATCAAGTTTCATGCCTGGTGCCTGCCGGATAAAGACCTCGAACTCTGCCGCGCTGTGAGAAAAGACCATCCCGGCGACGACATCGCGTTTATGCACGATGCCGAGAACCGGTACGATCGCGAATCGTCGTTACGTGTCGCCCGCGAGCTGGAGGATCTGGGATTCACCTGGTTCGAAGCGCCGCTTCCCGATTACGACTTCGAGGGATATCAAGAGCTGACCCGCCGGGTGAATATCCCGGTGATTCCTTCGGGGAACTGGATTCAGGATCTCCCATCGTTCGCGCGGGCGATTCAAATGAAAGCGTGGAGAACCTCCCGCACCGACGTCACGATGTGCGGCGGTTTCACCGGCGGACGCAAAGCGATGGCCATCGCCCACGCCGCCGGACAGAACTGCGAGATCATGTGTTGGGGACACACGCTGATTTCGACGGCGAATCTGCACCTCGCCTTGAGCATGCCGAACTGCAAGTTCTACGAGCAGCCGATCCCCTACGATTCGTACGAATACGGCATGAAGACGGTCACCCGTACACAACCCGACGGCTACGTCTACGCCCCCCAGGGCTCGGGTCTGGGCGTAGAAATCGACTGGGAAAAAATGGACGCCGCCACGATTATGACAATCGACAGCAACAAACTGCGGAAGTAATCGGCAATCAAAAAATCGAAAGAGTATCTTCCAGAGGGAGCCACTCGACTTGGCCTCGGGTGCAACCGTGAAATGGTGGAGTCATTCGGGTAGCGGGTAGCCGGGACAGCTTTGTGTCCCGGTCGCGCAGCGATAAGAGGTCTTTTCAGCCAAGGTCTTCAACCTCGATCCGCCTTCACAAAATCCGCTACCGACACACGTCATCGATCGTCTGGACTAGCGCTCGATTTGGCCTCGGATGCCTCCGTGAAATAATGGAGGTCAACCGGCCCGAAGGGCCAGCCGTTCCTATAGCCAGGTCCGCAAGGGCCTGGTCCATGTCATGTGTAGACATATCATAAAGGCCCAACGGGCCGGCCATTCCATTTGCAATCGGTGATGAGCTAAGAAATTGACGAACGGCGCGAAAGAGCCGTTGGGTCAACGGTCCTCCAATTTGCCGATTCCATCGGTAAGATCAAATCCACTTCCTTCGCTGGGTGATTTCAGCGGCACATGTCGCGTCAGCGTATAGCCGTGGCGATTATCACCACTATCTGTCGAGAATCGAACATCGAGTGAAAGTGACGGCGGAGGTGAACCCAGTATAGTTCGGCTCAATTTCTGCACAGGGGTGGGGTTGTCCAAGTTGTTGCTGGGCGGCTGGTGTTGGGGGGGGCGTGCGGAGTGTCGTGCGGATTTTCAGGGTGTCTGGTGCGCAGCATCAAACGGCTCGACCGATGAGGGTGCATCGTG
>JAQCEJ010000203.1 GCA_027618475.1 Planctomycetota bacterium
GACGCCCCCGCCGATGAAACGCGCATCGTCGAGTTCACCGATTCGCTGCAAGCCCGCGAGACGATTCGCATTCTGCCGTACGGACTCGAACACGCCAACACGTTGAACAAAATCGGACAAGAAAACTACACCGGTCCCGGCCTCGCCGTCGATTGGGTCGAGGCCGAAGGCCCGCTGCACGAGTCGTGGCCTCCGGAAAGCCATCGCCGCATCTTCGGTGATCTGCCGCAGGCTCCTGCTCCCACTTATAATCGCAGCGATCGGGTGGAAGTTGTCTCGAACGATCCACTCGTTGATGCCGATCGCATTCTGCGAAATTTTGCCGTTCGAGCGTTTCGCAAAGGGGTCGACGACGACGACGTTCAGCCATACGTCGATCTGTTCGCCCGCAAACTCGAAGAAGGGCAATCGTTCGAGCAATCGGTGCGCGTCGCGTTGACAGCGATGCTTGTCTCGCCTGACTTTCTGTTCCTTCGCGAAACGCCGGGACGGCTCGACGACTTCGCACTCGCCTGCCGTTTGAGTTATTTCCTCTGGAGCAGCATGCCCGACGACGAACTCTTCAGACTCGCCGCAGTGGGAGAGCTAACCCGCAACGATGACGCGCTGCATCAGCAGATCGAACGGATGCTCGACGACCCGAAAGCCGAACGGTTCGTGAAAAACTTCACCGGGCAATGGCTGCAGCTTCGCGACATCGATTTCACCACCCCCAGCGTGCTCGTCTATCCCGAATTCGACGACATGCTGAAAGAATCGATGCTGCGCGAGGTCGAACTCTTCTTCACCGAACTGATCAACAACGATCTCGACATCGCGAATTTTCTCGCGTCCGACTTCACGATGCTCAACGGTCGGCTCGCACAACATTACGGCATCCCCGATGTCGACGGTTGGGAATTCCAGAAGACGACACTCCCCCCCGAAAGTCATCGCGGCGGCGTATTGACGATGGCAGGCGTGCTCAAGGTCACCGCCAACGGCACGAGCACTTCGCCCGTGCTTCGCGGAGCCTGGGTGCTCGAACGGATTCTCGGCGTCACGCCCCCTCGGCCTCCCGCCGATGTCCCCGCTCTCGAACCCGACATCCGCGGGGCAACAACGATTCGCGAGCAACTCGCTTTGCATCGCGACAACGCCGCGTGTGCGAGTTGTCACAAGCAGATCGATCCGCCGGGCTTCGCCCTCGAAAGTTTCGACGTCATCGGGGGCTACCGCGAGAAGTACCGCTTCGCCGGCTGGCGGCGCGACGCCGAAGAACTGACCATCAACGGACGCAAAGTCTACCTCGACCTCGCCGTCGACCCCACGGCGACTCTTCCCGACGGCCGGTCGTTCGCGAACGTTGATGAATTCAAGCAATTGCTACTCGATGATAAAGATCAATTCGCCCGCGCGCTGACGACCAAGCTCATCACCTACGCCACCGGCGGCCCGCCGACGGAATTCGATCGCCCGACCATCGATGCAATCATCGAGAAGATACACGACAACAACGACGGTTTTCGCTCGCTCATCCACGCGATTGTGGATAGCGATTTGTTTCAAATGAAATGAGAATACCTGACCGCAAAGCCGCGGAGTTCGCGAAGAAAGCAATGGCATTTTGATTTGGACTTTTCATCCTTTGTGTCCTTAGCGCCTCCGCGGTAAAAAATTCTTCACTCGCAGGATTATACTATGACTCCCTCATCGGCCCTTGACCGACGACGCTTCCTGAAAGCGGCCGGTGTCACGCTCGCCCTCCCGTTGCTCGAATCGCTCGCCCCTCGGCTGCGGGCTGGCGAAAAGGCTGTCACGCCTCGTCGGATGGTTTGCCTCTGCACGCCGCTCGGACTGCATCCGGAATATTTTTTCCCGACGGAGACGGGAAAGGATTACGCCGCGACGCCGTATCTCGAAATCATTGATGAATTCCGCGACGACTACACCGTCATCTCGGGGTTGTCGCACCCCGATGTCGGGTCGACGCACGATTCGATCTTCAGTTATCTCACCGGGGCTCCGCATCCCGAAATCCGGGCGGGGTTTCGTAACAGCATCTCGGTCGACCAGGTCGCCGCCGATCAGATCGGCGGGTTGACGCGCTTCCCGAGTTTGTCCCTCTCCGCCGAAGGCTTCGGACTTTCGTGGACCCCGAGCGGTGCCCTCGTCCCGCCGGATTTGTATCCCTCTTCGATTTTCGCACGGATGTTTCTCGAAGGCCGCCCCGATGAAGTCGCCGCCCAGAAACGCCGATTGGCCAACGGGCAGAGCATTCTCGATGCCGTCCGCGACCGGTCGAAGCAATTGCAGCCCGCGCTCGGCGTCCGCGACCGCGAAAAGCTCGATGAATATTACACGAGCGTTCGCGCTCTCGAACGACGGATGGTGATCGCCGAGGAGTGGTCGAAGAAACCGAAGCCGGTGGTCGACGTCCCTCCGCCGCAGAATAACATGAACCCCGCCGACCTCATCGGCAAGAACAACCTGATGTTCGACCTCATCCATCTGGCGATTCAAACCGATTCGACGCGGCTGATCACCATGTTATTGCTCGGGACGAGCCTCGTCCCGCCGATCCCCGGCGTCTCGCTCGGCCACCACGACCTTTCGCACCACGGCAAAGATCCGAGCAAGATCGAACAACTCAAGAACGTCGAAGTCGCCAAAATGGAAACGTTCCGCGAACTCCTCAAGAAGCTGAAGGAAACCAAAGAAGAGGATGAAACCCTGCTCGACCGCACGATGATTTTCTTCAGCAGCAACTTAGGGGACGGCAGCACGCACTCGTCGAAAAACATGCCGATCGTCTTCGCCGGCGGAGGCTTCAAACACGCCGGCCACCTGGCGTTCGATCAAAACAATTCGCCGCCGTTGTGCAATTTGTATGTGAGCATGCTGCAACGACTGGGGATCGAGGCAGACCGTTTCGGTTCAAGCACGGGGACATTGAGCGGGTTGGAGTGGAAGGGGTAACGGTTGAGTAGCCGGGACTATTCAGATGGGGTGGCCGGGGCCAAGGCTTGGCGTGCCCCGGAATCCATCGTGTTCTCGTCGGGTGGCACTGGCTTTGCCAGTGGTCTTTGGATTACTTCATCACGAAAAACACCATGGGAGCATTTTCAATGCGATAATGCATCGCATTGAAGAATACAAAAGACACACTGGCTGAAAGCCAGTGGCACACAAATCCAAATTCAATTCGACCGTGGCACCCGGCGGATAACGACCAAGTTCACGCGGCGGGCGCGTTTGACGTTGATTTCAAAACCAACGCTGCCGCTCGCTCGCGTGCAACGTTTGGTTTGTCGCCGTTTTGTCAGGGCGATTGGGATATGACTTCGATCACGTTTCCGTTTAGATCCACTTTGGCAGTTACTGAGTTCTTCACGACCCCACCAAAAGCGTTCTTGCCGCGGAATGTTGCAGTGACGATCAAGTAATCGCCTTTATCACCGTATCGCGTTTCGACGTGTTCGTATGAGTTGGGATCGTTCATCGATTCCTTGATTACTTTCGTCAAACCGTTATGCGATCCATCCCACGCGCTAAAATGTTTTTCAATTTGTGCGGTGCGTGCCTCTTCGGGCGTTTTTGGTGTGGTCGACTTATTGCTGTCAGTGCTGCCCAGCGCCAAGAAGGTCATGACCAATATTACGAACATTGACCAGAGATGTTTTTTCATTGAGAACCCCAGCAAGAATGAATCCACCGATATAGAACAATACGTCGAGCGTTTGATAGGTTCCTTGAACGAAGCCGAATAGTTGCCCATATTCTGCGCCGACCGCTAGAACGACAGCAACCCACGTCCACGGAACGAGGCGTTTCCAAATCAGGAGCATCCAACTTGTAGCGGCGTACACCCAGCAACCGTCCGGAAGCGAATATAGCAACCAATGTGGCAAGTCAATTGTCGGACGAAAAACAAGTCCACTCAAGCGGCAGTATTCGATCCACCGAAACACAAGTAGGTCGGTTGACCGCCATCCAACGTAGACGGCCGTGCCGATCGCAGTTGGTACAATAACGTGGATGAGGAATCGGATAATCATGTTTACAGATGGATCAGGCGGCGAACTACTGTTTATCCAGAATCATTCCGAATAACGTGCGCACGTTATTCGGAACCCAAAACATCGAACTCAGCCGGGCTGCGACGCGTGCTCACCACTAAACGGCCATGTCCTGCATTTACGAACACATCACATTAAACCGCTCCGCTCACAGGCTGTCAATCCCGATGCCGTGGGCGAAGGTGTCTGGGGTGCATCCGTTAAATGGTGGTCCCCTGTTTTCCGGCCCAAAGGGCCAGAACTTCGTCTAGCCCGGTCCGCAGGGCCGGGGATAAGGCCAC
>JAQCEJ010000087.1 GCA_027618475.1 Planctomycetota bacterium
TGATGCCCAACAAGACCATTGTTCTGAGAGATTGCGGCGCGGACTTGATGATCTTTCGGAGTTCATCGGCCTCGAACATCCGGAGTTCGTTGTTTTCTTTTGCACGATTGATCGCTTTTTTCGAGACGCTGAATCCCTTGCCGAGTTTGACTCGTTTATCAATCAGGTCTTGATCTTCGGCATGGCGAAATAACATCCGCACATGACGGATATCATTCGAGAGAGCGACTAACCCTTTACCCCTCGCGAGAGACGATCGCAACCGCTCAAAATCAGCGGGTGTCAGTGTCTCGACGGTTCGCTCCGCCCCGAAAAACGCCTCGACGACTTTGCAGATTTTCCGATAGTTCGAAAACGATCGTTCGGAGAGTTCGCCCGTAATGACTCGCCCTTTTTTGAATCGCAAGAAATCCGCACACAGTTCGTTTATCGTCAGCCCTTCGGCTTCAACGGCTGGTGTCTCATCACCCGAATCGTGTATCGGCTCGCCTTTGACGATGAACGGCCAGTCGCGTTCATACTTCGCCTTCGCGGCTTCCCAGTCGCCATCAGGTGAGCGATTCCAATAACCGAAGTAGTACGATTTGCCGTGAATCTTTTTACACCAGCGGCCAGACGGATGCATCGTCAGCGGAAAATCGCGAACCGGCTTCGGGGGGCGGCGTGCCTTTTTGGCAGCGGACTTGCGGCGGGGAATGGATCGAGTAGAATCGGACATGCATCACCTCACTTAAACGGTTGTGGTGCCATGCACCCGGACGGTAACGACGTCGCGGGTGCCATTTTGTCCATACTACCGGGTGTCAACGCCGGGTGTCAACCGAGAGATAATGCAAAATTGAAAAACAAAAAAAGTCCTATTTTTTAGGCATTCGGGGCCGTAGCTCAATCGGTTAGAGCAGCAGACTCATAATCTGTTGGTTCAGGGTTCGAGTCCCTGCGGCCCCATTTTTTGTTCGGCGGGGGATCGCCGACAGCCGGGAATGTTTCACGTGAAACATCATGTTCGAATCATATCTTGCGAAAAGTCGCATCCCTCTGCGATTTTCCATGACATAACCCCTGCTCTCCCACGGGAAGCGTCTCCTCTCGTCGACCCCCCTTCGTTGGACTCCCCCAGTAAAAAACGTGCATTCCTGTTGACGAATTCCCCGCCGCGATCGTGAATTTCGGCAAATCGGGTTATCGAGGAAGCCTTCTTTGTCAAACACGACAACCACCCGATTCTCAAACATCCGGAGAAGAAAATGGGGTAATTGGCGATTCTGGGAGTCGGCTCTTTGGGGTCATTATCGTGTTTGGAATAGTCGAAACGCGCGCAAAACGACCTCAAATTCACCTCTCGCGCGCGTTTCGGACCCCTTTTGCGCTGAAAAGTGCACACTTTTGCGCGACTTTTGCACATTGATAAACAGAATGGGAACGCAACGGATCATGACACCTTGATCGGTCCGGTGTCGGGTCGAGGTCATCCGTTTGAGTTCGATGGCGGCTTTGTCCCACTTCAGTCTTAACGTGTTGAGTTCAAGCTCGCTGAGAAGGCTACGCGCGTTGAGCTTTTCTCCATGACTGAATTCCTTCTCGGCAACGTCCGCTTCGAGTTTCACGGCGTCGATTTGCAGTTTGACGTCTTTAATCGTCGCGGCGAGTTCTTCTTTGAGATCTTTCAATGTGGCCACCGCGCGCTGGTGCTTCAATCGCTCGCGATTGAGTTCCTCGTTGGTCACCACACCCTTCTTGTGGAGTTCTTCAAGACGGTCGAGTTCGTTCTTGGCGACAGCCGCATCATTGCGTGCCGCGATAAGAGGCGTGTGTAATGCCGGATCACTGGGAGGATCTGATTTTGCTGCTGCCACCGTCGTCGCAGCCGCGTCTGATTGGGACACCTCTTCAATAGATTCCTCAGCGGGAAAAAGTTCCCAGCGAATGGCTTGAATTCCCCCTTGTTTCAACGCCTCGACGATCGACTGCTTAAGCTGCTTGTCGGTGCTGGTTCGCTACGACGGGTCGAACACGTGTGCCATGATGAATTGATCGCTCCCGCCCACGACGCGGATGTTGGTGACAACATCGGGCAACTGATTGAGAGGCGTGACGACATTCACCAGAGTTTTGGTCCCGTAGATTTTTTCCCCGGCGTAGAGGTCAACCGTGATTTTTTTCTCGCGGCGGGTTTGAGGTCGGTCAGTTTTGTCCGCCGCCATCGGGAGCGAACGGGAACCGACGTCCCTCTTTATCCACTCGCTCTCCCACTTCGTCGCATCGGTGTCAAGCAGTTCGTGCAGGCGGCGGTCGATGATTTGGTCGCGCAGTGTTTTTCGCTGGTCCATCATTCCTTTCAGCCGCGTCATTCGCGATTCGAGTTGTTCGACTTGCAGTGATTCGAGCTGGAGCTTGAGGTCGAGGGCGTTGGCAAGACTGACTTTCAACGATTCGCGAAGGTCTGCCAGTCGTCGAACTTGATCGGCATCCCCCTCTCCGGCGGTTTGCATGATGGTTCGAATCTGTTGTGCGACAATCGCGGCGTGCCGTTCGAGTGTCTCGACTGATGTGGATTGGTCTCGTTCCTCTGCTGCATTGGTAATGTTTTTGGCTGGGGCGATGCGGTCTCCCGGTGAAATCCACTTCGCCGACTTCGATGAGAAGACGTATGTCGTCTCGCCGAGTTGAATGGAGAGCAGGTTCAAACCGACGATGGGTTGGGCCTTGCCAATAAACTCTGCGGGAATCGTCATTTGCCCCCATTTGCCCGATTCGCTGCTGAAACCGAAGAGCTGGTTGCCGACGATGACCGAAGCGAATTCAAATCCGAGAGATATGCCGTCGGACGTGTTTCGGGCTCCCCCATGCACAACTCCTACCGTTCTATTCCAGAGAACGAACAGATCTTACACGGGAAATGGGGGAATGGATACCGGTTTTGATCGCACGGCCCGGTGAAAATGATCGACGATCAGACGTTGCGTGCTACGGGGGGCTTGTTCATAGCGTGTGATGCGGATATCGGGCAAGACCGCTGCTGGGCATGATCACTGCTGGGCAAGCCAGCAGTGGCACGCATGCTGGCTGTGTCATTCACGCTGTCAGCTATCGCGACGTTTGAGCATGCCGTATTTGCGCATTTTCTTGTAGAGTCCGACGCGGCTGATTCCCAGGGCTTCGGCGGCGGCAGAGCGTTTGAAGTCGTGGGCGCGCAGCACTTCTTCGAGAATCTGCTGCTCGGTCACCGCGACGCGTTCGGCCAACGACGCGGGTATTTGATGCGAACGGCCGTTCGTCGGTTCGTTTTCCTGCAGGGCGAGAACATTGGGAGAGAGATCTTCGGTCGTCAGTTCGCCGTTCTGCGAGAACAGCACGGCTCGCTGAATCTGATTTTTGAGTTCGCGCAGATTTCCCGGCCAGGGATACGCTTTTAATACGTCGAGAAAGTGCCGATGGACGCGTTTGACTCGGACGTTGTGCTGCACGCAGTTCTCTTCGATGAACCGGAGCGCAAGGGGAACGATATCGAGCGGACGATGCTGCAGAGAGGGGAGACGAAACTCGAGCACATTCAAGCGGTAGTACAAGTCGGAACGAAACTGATTCTTGGCGGTTAACGTTTCGAGGTCGACGTTCGACGCGACGATCAGGCGTGCCTGCGACAGGCGGGTCTCGGTCGAACCGACCGGTTCGAATTCCTTCGTTTCGATAATTTTCAGCAGCTTCGCCTGTTCCTTCGGACCGAGAACGTCGATTTCGTCGAGCAGTAACGTTCCGCGGCCGGCGGCTTCGAAACGTCCGACCTTGGCGCGATCGGCACTCGTGAAGGCACCGCGTACGTGTCCGAACAGTTCACTTTCAATCAGATCGGGGGGAAGCGCGCCGCAGGCAACGTTCATAAATGGCTGATCGTGATGAGACGACCGTTGGTGAATCAGCTGGGCCAGCGTCGTTTTTCCGGTGCCGGTTTCTCCCACCAGCAAGATCGTGACATCGTGAGCGGCCACGCGGACGAGCTGATCGATGACGGGAAACAGTTCGGGAGTATACGTGGTGAATTTGAGTTTGTCTGAGGAGATTGTATGCGACGGAGGGGTGCAGTTTCGGCCATTCAGCGGATACCGTTTCTGCAGGTGATCGACGGACGCATTCAATTCGTCGACTGCGAACGGGAATTCAAGATTCTCCCCACCGAGCAGATCGATCGAGGCAGCGAGCTCGAGAGGATAAAAGTTGTCGGAAATGGTCAACAGACGGGTGGTCCCCTGATAATCGCTCGCCAGGTATTTCAGGATCTCCTGCAGTACCTGAAGCTGTTTTTTCAGAACGACGTCGGTCGTGGAAAACGAGCCGGAGCGGAGATCGAGCACGAAAAACGAGGGATTCTGGGTTCCCAAGACGTGCTGGGTGGCTTGCAGGCTCTGGCAAATATCGGGAAGAAGGCCCAGCGAGTTTTCCAGGAGTGCTTGTAACCGTCGTGATTGCTCGACATCAGGGGTGAGGATCAAGGTGGAGGAGTGCATGGAGAAGACTTCCGATTGTTATCATTGTGAATCCCCCTAAATTGCCGTGGCGGGGGTTATGATGCTCTTTTGCAACCAATGTCCGTCAAAAACCGGTAAAATAGACAGCTTGTTGTAAAAATGGAACGTGTGCGGATAATCGGTAAAGATGGCATGATAACCTCTGTTATCCACGGTTGTAAACATGTAATCTGCGGGGTTTATAGGAAAATTTCCAACCCCGATGTGTGTGGGAAATGAGTCCATGGAAATCAGATCGCCGGCGGTTTTGGGGCGAACGACGCCAATCTGCCAGCGGGGATGGAAGCCCGTAACCACATACAATGAAATGTGTTAAGACTAAACACTTTCAGCAGGGGTGAGATCGATTGTCTGGCCTGCTGCTCGTCAGAGGCGAAGGAATCCGCGAACCGCCGTGATTGTTGCCAAAAGTATTCGTCTCCCCTTCCGTCGTCTCTGTTTTTCGAGGCTGCGGATTGACTTTTTCACCGGGCTGCTTACTAATGGCGGATGTGAAATACGCTCCGGAACCGAGTGATGCCCCAGACCTTTCACGAGGAGATCGCATGTTCGAATTTTCGTTGTCGTTTGCCGGACGGTACGTCAGCTCGTTGTTGCCGGCGTTCACGCTGATGCTGTTGCCCGCTTGCCTGCTGGGAACGGCCTCTCGACTGGCCGCCGATGAGGTGGCTCCCATTTACGCAGAGCATCAGGATTTGACGTATGTTCTCGATGCCGACGGGAAAAAGCACCCGATTCTGACGAAGGCCGACTGGGAGATCCGGCGGGAGCACATCCGGGCGAATATAGAACGGGTGATGGGGAAACTGCCGCAGCCCGAGAATCCGGTGCCGCTCGATGTCGAAGTGTTGGAAGAAGTTTCTGTCGATGCGCTGGTTCGGCAGAAGATCAGCTATCACACCGATTCTCCCGATCGCCGTGTGCACGCCTATTTGTTCTATCCGTCAAAAGCGGCGATGAAACAGACCGGCATACCGGCGATGCTCTGTCTGCATCAGACGATTCAGATCGGGAAGGAAGAACCCGCGGGAATGGGGGGGAATCCCAATCTGCATTACGCACTCCATCTGGCACAACGCGGCTACATCACGCTCGCGCCGGACTATCCCAGTTTCGGAGAATACGAGTACGACTTCGATCCCAAATACGGTTACATCAGCGGTTCGATGAAAGCGATCTACGACAACATACGGGCCGTCGATGTGCTGCAGTCGCTTCCCGCAGTGGATGACGAGCGCATCGGCTGCATCGGCCATTCGCTGGGGGGTCACAACACGATGTTCACGACGTTTTTCGACCAGCGGATCAAGGTCGCTGTTTCGAACTGCGGGTTTACGCGGTTTCACAAATATTACGGCGGAAAACTCGCCGGCTGGACGAGCCTCAGATATATGCCATTGATCGCCAGCGAGTACGACAATAATCCCGATCGGGTTCCGTTCGATTTCACCGAGATCGTAGCCGGTTTTGCGCCGCGACCGTTTCTGGCGAGTTCACCGACGATGGACAGCAACTTCGAAGTCTCGGGCGTTAAAGATGTGATCGCCATCGCCAAACCAATTTACGACTACCACGATGTCCCCGAGAATCTGCAGGCGAATTACCCCGAATGCCAGCATGATTTTCCCGAAGAGGTGCGCAAGGTGGCGTATGAGTTTATCGATAAGCACCTGAAGAAGTAGCTCATCGCGCGGTTCGCCATGCAATCCTTGACTCCGATTGGAAACGCAGAGGACGCGAGCGAGGTCGAAGGTTCATCACTCCCCTTCGTCCCCTCCCCCCCTCCCCCCCTCTGCATTCAACTGATTCACACGCAGCAACTTCAGCAACCGAGGGCGAACATTCAACAGATCCTTGTACTCCGCCGCGGTGTCGGACATCGACGACAGCTGCCGGGTTAATCGCACGGTTGCGGTCGGATCGTCAAGTACCACTGGCAGAGGAACGATCTCAAGTCGAATGCCGAAGAGGATGCTTTCGCTTATCGGCAACTTGAGCAGCAACTGATGTTCGAGGCGTATCCAGACATCGTCGGCCGCGACCTCGGCATGAAGCCGTCGCCGTGAACGCGACGTGTGTTGATTGAGCCAGTTCTCGTGGCTCAGGCTCCAGTTTTCACGACGCCAGACGACGCCGGGGGACTGGTTCTTGAGAAACGTATCGATTTGACGTCCGATCGACGAATTCAACTCCGGCACCGGTTCGTGGACGAAGCTCATCGGTTTGCCGAGTTTGTCGGTGACGGCCCAGACGCTGGGAAAACAGACAACGCCACCGACGAGACGATAGACGCCGTCTTCGCCCGGGTGCATCCAGACGAAATCGGGTTCCCATGCCCGCCCCAGATGGAGCAACTGCTCGAATGAATCGTGCGCCGCTTCAACCGTCGTCCCCCACTCGCGTGCCAGTTCAACCGTTTCGCGTAACGCCGGTTCGGCACCGGGGAGCAGCACGGCGTACTTGTGCGGTTCATCGGCGAGCCACTCGGCCCGCTCGACCCGCATCGCACCGGTGGGGTCGACATCCGCAAAATAATCGCCGACCGATTCACAACGCCGCAGCCCCATGATCCAGCGATGGTCGGCGTCGGGAAAGATGCGATTCCAGTCGGGCATACGTCATTTCCCAAAACTCAACACTAGCCGCAGCAACTCTACACTAGCCGCGACCGTAAGGGAGCGGTTTCTTCAAGGACTTACGAAAAACAGATCAGACCGCCTGGTGATACTCGATCAAGGTTCGGAAAACGACTCGGCACCAGCCGCAACGGTTATAGAATGGTACTTAATCGCCAGTCGATTGATTATGCTCTTACGTGCCGTATGTTACAATGTTTCGTGATGAGCGTCTGCTCTTGATCGCTTCTGTTCGTGGTCGCAAGGTGAATGATGACGAGCGATTCCGATCCTGTCGCTTATTTTATCACGTGGACGACCTATGGTTCATGGTTACCCGGTGATCAACGGACATGGGTAGATCATCCACGTTCTGGCCATGGCGCGCGATTATTTGATGAGGACAAGAGGCGGGCCGCCTACGCAAAAAGTTTATTGAAGCAGCATCCCGTTGTCCTCACACCCCAGCAGCGCACATGCATTGAAGAAACGATTCGTTCGCTTTGCGAGTTCAGAAAATGGACTCTGCATGCCGTCAACTGTCGCACAAATCATGTTCATGTTGTCGTGAGCGCGCCAGATTGTTCGCCCGAAAAAGTTCTCAATCAGATGAAGGCCTGGTGCTCACGTCGTTTAAATGAGCAACCAGACGGAGCGTCACAAACGCGGCGGTGGACTCGTCATGGCAGCACCCGTTATCTGAATGACGAAGACTCCGTACATCGAGCTGTTCACTACACGTTGCATGAACAATAAGACCGATTCTATAAAGAAGACCGCTTCCTGACGGGCGCGGCTGGTCGGCGGATCTTGAAATTACACCGTCGGTGGCGTTTTGAGAATCTTTGAAACGATCTCGCCCGGTTGACCGTCGAGCAGTGTGTCTTGTCCTGTGGGACGCTGGAAAAAGAACTGCGACGGTTCGAGTCCGAAGAGGTACATCAACGTGGCGTGGTAGTCGTAATGATTGACGACGTCGGTGACCGCCTTATGCCCGAATTCGTCGGTCTCGCCGTGAACGTGGCCGTTCTTGAACCCGCCGCCGGCGACCCACATGCTGAACCCGAATGTGTTGTGATCGCGGCCGATGTTTTTCTCATTCTGAATGACCGGCAGACGACCCATTTCGCCTCCCCAGTGCACGACCGTCGAATCGAGCAAACCGCGGCTCTTGAGATCTTTGACGAGTGCGGCCGAGGGCTTGTCGGTTTTTTTAACCGCCGAGGGAAGCGACGAGAGAATTGAACCGTGATGGTCCCATTGCTGCGTCGACGTGAAGACCTGCACATAACGGACACCCCGTTCGATCAGGCGGCGGGCGATGAGACAACGAGAACCATACTCGCGCGTTGCCTCCTCGTCGAGCCCGTACATCTTGTGCGTCGCTTCGGTTTCTTTCGTGAGATCGAGAGCCTCGTTCGCGCTCGACTGCATTCTCGCGGCGAGTTCGTAACTGGCAATGCGGGCAGCGTAATCGGTCTCGAACGGCCGTTCGTTCAGATGCTGACGATTCAACTGACCGAGAAATTCGAGAAACCGCTGTTGCGGTTTGCCGGCGTATTGCGGCGGGGGGTCGAGATTAAGAATACGCGGTTCGCGCGGTCGAACAACCGTTCCCTGAAACAGCGACGGCAAAAAGCCGTTCGTCCACATTTCGGTCCCGAGCACCGGCAACCCTCCCGGGTCGGTCAGCACGACGAACGCCGGCATGTTCTGACTTTCGCTGCCGAGACCGTACGTCAACCACGACCCGAGCGACGGCCGACCGGCCAGAAAACGGCCCGTGTTCAGGGCATACAACGATTGGCCGTGATTATCGACGCCGGTCTTCATCGAGCGAATGAGCGTGATCTCGTCGGCGACTTCAGAAAGTCCGGGAAGCAGATCGCTGAGTTCCATTCCGCATTCGCCGCGCGGGGAGAACTTCCATTGCGGAGCAAACAGCTTGGCGCTCGATTCGGCGGCGTTGTCGTATTTGATTTCTCCCTCGAAGTTCGTCATGTGACGTTTGACGAGTTCGGGTTTGGGATCGAACAGGTCGAGATGGCTCGGCCCCCCTTGCATAAACAGCGAAATCATCGCCTGGGCCTGCGGCTCGCGATGCGGCGTTTTCGGGAGCAGATCGTACGTCGGCCGTTCGAGCGCCGGTTTGCCCGGCTCGGCCAGAGCCCCCTCCTGCTTGAGCAGCCACATCAGCGCCAGCGAACCGACTCCCAACCCTTGCTGAGCGAGAAAATGCCGACGCGACTGACAGGCGGTGTTGATGAGTTTTTGCATGATGATTCTTCTTTCTCCCTCTCCCTGTGGGAGAGGGGCGGGGTGAGGGTTCTTTGATCGAAAGGCACCCTCATCCGGCCTTCGGCCACCTTCTCCCAGAGGGAGAAGGAATGAAAACCCTCCGCGACGCAATGTCTGCGGCGTGGCGGTTGAATAAATCTACTCCACGTATAGAAACTGGTTCGAACAGAGCAACGCCTGACACAACGTCGATAACGCCATCAAAGCAGGCTGCGGTGCCGGTTTATCTTTCTCCGGTGGGGGTAATGCTGAAAAGTCCTGTTCTTGGGCCGCGAGAAATTCGAGCGATTGCGTTAACTCCGACGGCGTCGGCGAGCGGCTGAACGCGAGTTGCCAGGCCCGTGTGATCTGGGCCGTTCGATCGTCACCGGCGTCCACCGTCACTCGTTGTGCAAACTGCTCGGCCTGTTTCAACACCACGTCGTTATTCATCATCAACAAGGCCTGCGGAGCCGCGGTCGACGGCGTGCGGCGATCGCAGTTGGGGGCCACGTTCGGCAGGTCAAACGGTTCGAGCACCCCCAGCGGCATCGAACGCCTCTCTTGAATGTAAACCGTACGGCGAAACTGTTCTCGTCCGAGGGCTGCGGCGGTGCCGATTAATATGCCGTTGCCGTCGCGCATGCCCGATCCCAGAACGACCTGGCCGACGTCGTCGGGAGCCACGCCGATCGAAGGACCATACAACTTCGCGGTCAGATTGCCGCTGACCGATAGCGCGGCATCGCGAATGATTTCCGCTTCGAGACGGCGGACCGACATCCGTCCGAGAAGTTTGTTATCGGGATCGGCCTCTTGCAGAGCATCGGTACGATACGACGATTGCCGATACGCCGTCGACGTCACCATCAGCCGATGCATCGCTTTGATGTTCCAACCCGAACGAACGAATTCGTCGGCGAGCCAGTCGAGCAACTCGGGATGCGTCGGACGTTCTCCAAGAAAACCGAAATCGGCGGGGGTCGAAACGATGCCCCGGCCGAAGTGATGCATCCAAAGTCGATTGACAAAGACGCGTGCCGTCAATGGATGTTGCCCGTTCACCAGATGATTCGCCCACGCCAATCGCCGGCCTGTCGTCGGCAGTTCGGCATTATTAGCCGGGATATCGGCGGCAAGCCAGTCGAGCACGCTCAAATCGCCCGGCGAAATTTCCTGTCGCGGCTGCTTCAAATCACCCCGGTAGAAAAAGTGCGTCGGCGTCACCTGATTGGGAACTTCCGTCAGGCAGGCGACATAATCGAGAGCCGGGCGTTTCGCCTGCGTTTCTTTCATCAGGTCATCGAACTGCTTGTTGAATTCGTTGAGTTTTTTCGGTTCGTACAGGTACGCACTGCCGCGGTCGACGTTCAGACTGGGATGATCTTTCAGAATCTGCAACTGCTCGGGGGTTCGCTTGTCGGCATCGGCGGCACGGGCGGCTTTGGCAAGTTCCCTCAACGATTCGTCGAGCTTGGCGACTTCGTTGTTGAAGATCTCGGTCACAATGTCGTCGAGTTCTTTGCTCCGGCGATCAGAGACCTCTTTCACTTCGGCATCGACTTTGGCATCCTGCTCGAAATCGGCAGGACTCCACAAACTGACCAGCCGCCCGTTGGGAACACGCCAGTTCTTCCAGTCGTACGCCGGCTCGAAGATCGCACGGATGCGGTAATAATCTTCCTGGGCAATCGGGTCGTACCGATGCTGATGACACTGGGCACAACCGACCGTCATGCCGATCAGCGACGACGTGACGATCTTCAACGACTCGGCGATGACGTCGTTGCGGGCCACGTCCTGATCAACACCCCCATCGGCGGTGCCGTCGGGAGCCATGCGCAGAAATCCGGTGGCGATCAGCTTCTCGGCCTGTTCGGGAGTGAGATCTTTATACGGCGGCGCCAGAAGTTCGTCACCGGCAAGCTGCTCGATGATGAATTCATTATACGGTTTGTTGTCGTTGAAGGCACGAATCACGTAATCGCGATAACGGTAGGCCCACAGTCGGGGGTTGTCTTTCTCGGTATAGCCGTCGCTGTCGGCGTAGCCGGCGACGTCGAGCCAGTGCCGTCCCCAGCGTTCGCCGTGCACCGGAGAGTCGAGCAGTTCGTCGACCAGACGTTCGTAAGCATCGGGAGAATCGTCGTTCACGAATGCGGCGACTCGTTCGGGGCTGGGAGGCAATCCGATAAGGTCGAAGTACACGCGGCGGATGAGCGTCTCGCGTTCGGCTGCCGGAGAGAACGCCAGATTCTGTTCTTCGAGTTTCGCCAGCAAGAATGCATCGATGGGGTTACCGACCGTTTCGGGATGATGCACCACCGGAACGGAGGGACGCTGCACCGGTTTGAACGCCCAGAAATTGCGTTCTTCTTCGGTCCAGGGAGAATCGCTGCTTAGCGTTTCGGGTTCGGGACGAATCGTGTTTGCCCCGTCGTCGATCCACTTGAGAATCGTCTGCCGTTCCTGATCAGACAGTTTTATATCGCCCGGCGGCATCTCACCCGAGAGGATGCGTTCGGCGAGCAGGCTCGACGCCGATTGCCCCGCGACCAGTGCCGCCCCCGAGTCACCCCCGGCGAGCATAAATCGAACGAGGCGCAGATCGAGATTCGCTTCGTGTTCTTCTTCGTCGCCGTGGCAGTGAAAACAATGCGCCTTCAAGATCGGCCGGACGTCGGTTTCAAATTGCAGAGGCTGATCGGCCGCGACAACCGCCGACGCGGTGAACACGCTCAAAAAGCCGCACGAAAACAGAGTGATACATCGTGTCATGGCAGGCGTTTTCAGGTGGGATAAGGAGGATGGATTGCCGATATTCATTATACAGAGGTCGGCGGGGTGAGACAATGTTCTTGACGGAATTGAGGGAGACCGGAATGATGTCGGATTGCACGGTTTTAGCGTTTTCGCGGATCAAGACGGGAGAGAAGTTTCCCGCGACAAATCAACCCTTTTCCCGAAGCAAGCAGAAACAAAAATGCCGTTTCAAAAAAACACGTGGGAACGTCTTCTTTCAACCAGAACATCAGCGAATGGTAAATCACACATGCGGGAATGGATGGCGGAATTAACAAATTGACAATTGCAGGTAGCAGTGATGTAATGTCTATCGGTCTACGTTGCACGTCTTGAATAAAACAGGCCGCGGCGTTCGCAACTCGGTGGCATTTCACACTACTGATTTCTATTTCAATGCCGTCTATTCGGTATGATTCTGGATGAACAGTGGTTAGGGTTTCACGATGGTCGACAATGCACTCTCTAAATATGCTGGAATACCCCTCCCATCGTTGAACAGATCGTTCTTGGAGTTGCTGCGGACGCAAGGCTTCGATCTAGTCCAGACAGGGCCTTCTCAAAAGACGACCCGAATCTACTTCAAAGGGGAAAATCGCGGTTACGTGAACAATACCGTCGTGCAGAAAGGCGCTCTTCTCGGTTACCATTTTGCGACCGTAGGGCACAGATCGGACTCTTGTCCACCTGAGCTTACTGAAACACTTGTTGAGTGGGCTTGCCAACGATTCAAGTGTCCCAAAACAGATCTTGTCGTACACAATGGTGCGGGATCGAATACAGGTCGCACATTTCTACTTTTCAAGTCAGCGACCACGGCCCTTCGCACTCTGAAAACAGATTCTGGAATGGAGTTTGGGGCCGATGATATCATCGGCCAACAGGGGCATCGTTATATTGAGGGTCGGATTATTGACGTCGTCTCTCAGCGTCGTGAACGAGACCCTGCGGCTCGAGAAGCATGCTTGAGTGAATATGGATTTAACTGCTTCGCGTGCGGAACCAATCTACGTCAACGCTATTCAGGTTTGAAAAAAGAACTGATTCAAGTCCACCACGAGGAGCCATTGTCCCAAACATCGGGCGAGCGCGAATTTGATCCCATCGCAACGATGAAACCACTCTGTCCGAACTGTCACTGCGTCGTGCATTCTCGAATACCGACTTACACGGTAGTCGAATTACGGGCGATGCTACACGATGAAACCTAACCTCTTGTGAAATGAAGCCCCGGAATGCATCGGCCTCCATATTCCATTCGGACATTGAAAATTGGGGCTTCTTAGTCATTAGGATTTCGTCATTCGTCATACCTCTCCCCTCACCCGGTCGCTTTGCGACCACCCTCTCCCGGTGGGAGAGGGTTTAAGCGTCGAATTCATTTAACGGGGCGCTTAACCGCTGACTCAGTCGCTGCAGCCAGCGGGCTGCCGGGGCTCCGTCGATGACGCGATGGTCGAAGGTGAGACTCAGCGAAAGCGTCTCCCCCGGCACGACGGCGTCGCCTCGGACAACCGGCTCGCGAACGATACGCCCGATGCCGAGAATCGCCGACTGCGGCAGATTGAGGATCGGCGTGAAGAGGTCGATGTCGAACATTCCCAAATTGGTCACCGTAAAGGTTCCCCCGCGCAGTCGATCGTCTGCCAGCGTTCCCGCTCGCGCCTGTTCGATCAGCATTCGCGAGTGTTCGGCGATTTGCGACAGCGAACGGTTGGCAACATCGTCGATGACCGGTGCAACAAGTCCGTATTCGGTATCGACGGCGACGGCCACGTTAACCGAATCGAAAACGAAAATGCCGTCGCGATGCCAGCAGGAATTCATCAGAGGAAACTCGGCCATCAATTCAGCGGCGAGTTTCACAATGATATCGCTGTAACCGGGGAGGGTCGTTGTCGACGCGGCCGTCTTTTGTCGCGTTCTCCAGGCGATGAGGTTGGTCGCATCGATTTTGGTCGTCAGCGTGACGGGAGCAGCCTGCATGACACCGGCGAGCATGCGTTGTGCGATCGTCCGGCGGATCTTCGACGCGGGCTGATGATGTCCCGACGCCGATGGCAACGGTTCGGCGATCGACGAACCGGCAGCACGAGACGAATGGGCGACAACATCGCGTTCGCGGATGCGTCCGTTACGGCCGGAGCCGCGAATCTGTTGCCATTCGATTCCCAATTCGCGCGCCCGACGGCGTGCCCGCGGTGAAGCGAAGATTCTGACGCCGGCGGTCGCGGGACCGGTGCGGCGTAACAGTGCGGCCCGTTCGACATCTTCGCAGATCACGCGACCGGTCGGATCGGGAGTCGGCACGGCGTTGAGGTCGATCCCCAGTTGACGCGCCAGACGCCGTGCCGCAGGTCCGGCGACTCGCGTCGGCGATGTGACGGTTGGTTTAACGGCAGGTGCAGACTTCGATGTGGAGCCGGAGGGGGGCCGACCAACCGTTGCGGGAGGAGTTTCTCCTTCCGCGAGCAGAAAGGCGATGACTTGCCCGACAAGAACAGTGTCGCCCGCTTGCGGTGCGTCGTCGGGAATACACAAAATCCCCGCATCGAACGATTCGATTTCGTGAGCCGCTTTCTCCCCTTCGAGAACGTAAACCATATCACCGGCTCGAACCGGTTCGCCGGAGGTTTTGAGCCATTCGCCGAATGTCCCTTCTTCCATCGACCAACCGAGACGAGGAATCGTGATTTCGATAGGCATAACGCTTATTCCTTCATCAATTCGCGAATCGCCCGCACGACGTCATCGACCTGCGGCACAATCGCTTTTTCAAGCGACGGCGCATACGGCGTCGGAGTGAACGCACCGTTCAGCCGTTTGATGGGAGCGTCGAGATCGTCAAAACCGGCATCGGCCACGCGAGCGGCGACTTCCGCAGCGACACTGCAGGGGCCGAACGCTTCGTCGACGACCAGCAGGCGACCCGTTTTGCCGACCGATCGCAAAATCGTTTCGATATCGAGCGGCGAGACGGTGCGCGGGTCGACGATTTCGATCGAGAGACCTTCACCCGCCAGTTGCTCTGCGGCGTTGATAGCGTGATGCACCATCAGCGAAATCGCGACAACGGTCGCGTCGGTTCCTTCTTGGACGACCCGTGCTTTGCCGAAAGGAATCTCGTAATGCGTCTCGGGGACCGGTCCTTTGATCGCCATCAGTTCGCGGTGTTCGAGAAACAGCACGGGGTCGTCGCTGCGCAGGGCATGGGCGATGAGTCCTTTGGCATCGTAAGGAGTCGAAGGCATCACGACGCGCAAGCCCGGAATATGCGAAAAGATCGAATGATAAAGCCCCGAATGGTGGGTCGCCGCCGAATGTCCGATGCCGCCGCAGCCGCGCAGCAAGATCGGCATTTTCAGACGCCCGCTGCTCATGTACTGCATTTTGGCGATCTGATTGATCATTTCGCCGAAGGCGTCGTTGATGAAGTCGATAAACATGAAATCGACGACGGGTCGCGTTCCCGTCATGGCCGCTCCGCAACCGAGACCGACGAACCCACGTTCGCAGATCGGCGTATCGCACAGGCGCTCGGGGCCATATTTGTCGTACAGCCCGACGGTCGTCGTGAAGTTTCCGCCGCGGGCGCCGATGCCTTCTCCCATCACGAAGATACCGGGGTTCTCCGCCATCGCTGCGTCGAGCGCTTCGCGCGTAGCGGCCACGAATGTGATCTCGCGGTCGGTCGACGACAACAAACGCGATTCGTCGCCGCCCGTCGAGCCGGTCGGACCGGCGGCGTAGACGAAATCGGTCGCCGAGGCAGGGTCGGGATGAGGACTCGCTTCGGCAAATTCGCGGGCCTCGCGAATGACGTCGGCGACTTCGGCATCGATGGCGTCGAAGCGTGGCTTCAACTCGGTCGCCGACGTCGAAAGCACGGTCGACGAATTTTCCCGCAGCCGCACGATCGGGCAGCGTTCTTTCCACGAAGCGACATCTTCGCGTGTGCGATAGGTGAAATCCCCCATCCCTTCGGCATGCGCCCGTGTGCGGTACGTTTTGCATTCGATCAGCGTCGGACCTCCGCCGTCGCGTGCCCGGGCGATCGCCTCGCCCGCGACGCGATGAATTTCGAGCACGTCGTTGCCGTCGAGTTCGAATCCGGGAAGACCGTACGCGGCCCCTCGGCTGCCGACGCTGGGGTTTCCGCTCGAATACGCAAACGGAACCTCCGTAGCAAACTGATTGTTCTCGCAGATAAACAGCACCGGCAGTTTCCAGATGCTGGCCATGTTCAGACCTTCGTGGAAGGCCCCGTTGTTCACGGCACCATCTCCGAAGAAGGCGACACCCACCGTGCCGTTCTTCAGCAGCTTCGAACTGTAACCGCCGCCGCACGCTTGCAGTATGCAGGGACCGACGATTCCGCTTGTTCCCATCATGCCGATTTCGGGTGAGAAGAGGTGCATGCTGCCGCCGCGCCCGCGCGAGCATCCGGTCGAGCGGCCGAAGAGTTCGGCGATGAGTTCTCGTGGGGGCATTCCCTTCGCGAGCGCATGACCGTGACCGCGATGCGTGCTGAAGACGACGTCACTTCGATCGAGATGGGCACAAACTCCGGTGGCGATCGCTTCTTCGCCGACATAGGTATGACACGCACCGTGAATCAACCCGCGCTGGTGGCATCGCGCGAGTTCTTCTTCGGTCTGCCGGATCGTCTGCATCACGCGGTACAGTCCGAAGATCTGATCTGCGGTCGTCGTCGGGAGTGTTTTGCTCATGTCGCTGATTTCTTTTCGGCCTTAAAAGATTGCACGCGGTACGGTTCGTGCCCCGGTGTTCCTCCGGCGTTCATCGCCATGTTTCCGCCATCCATCGGAATAATCGCCCCGGTGATCCATTCCGAGGCATCCGAGGCGAGCAGAACGGCAAGCCCCATAATATCTCGCGGTTCTCCGAGCCGTCCCGCGGGGATGCCGTGTACGAATCGCCCTTCGAGCGTCGGATCATCCTTCATGCGTGCCGTCAGGCTCGGGTTGACGACCTGCGCGGGGGTCACGCAATTGACGCGCACGCCTCGATGACTCCATTCCGTACTCAGTTCGCGCGTCATTTGAATCACGGCTCCCATCGCCATGCTGTAGGCGATGTGTCCGCGACCCATCGCCGTCGAACTGGCAAGCGAGCCGATATTCATGATCGAACCGCGCCCCTGCTGTAACATGCGGCGGCCCGCTTCCTGACACATCGCAAACCGTCCCACCACCAGATTCTGCAACACCGAGTGCAGGTCGGCGATCGCCAATTCTTCGGGCCGTGCAAGATGCCCGTCACCGGCGATGTTCCCCAGAAAATCGACGCGACCGAATTCGGTATCGACCTGGTGAAACAAATCGGCAATCGCCTCGGGATCGGAGACATTGGCCTCCGAGACAATCGCCCGTCTCCCCTGCGAGCGAATCTGGTCGGCCGTCGCTTCTGCACCGTCACGGTTCCGATCGATCAGAACTACGTCGGCCCCGCATTCGGCGAGGGCCAATGAGGTCGCCTGTCCCATTCCCTGTGCCGCTCCGGAGACGACGGCGACTTTATTGGTGAGATCAAACAATCGGTTCATGTCTCATTCATCCCGAAAAATTGCGGTCACTTGCTGCCGATCGACATCGGCTGCGACCTTAAATTTCGCATCGTGGGCGCGATTAAAAGGGAGCTTCCGGGCTATGGACGGCTCCTTGAAGAGCCCGTTCGCGAAGAGCTTTCCACTCTTTCGAACCATCGTTCATCACACGTTCGAGATTCACGCCGCGCGGGAAGAACGGCAACCGGCTGTTGTGCCAGTCGTCCCAGTATTGAGCCGCGTGCGCGTAATACGTCGTGCTTCCTCCCCCCCAGCGAATGGCGATCAACAAATCGGGGGAGGGATACGGTTTCTCTTTCGGCTGGCAACGGAACTTTTCAATCGCCTCTTCGTCAAGTTCAATGCCGAGCCCCGGACCGGCAGGAACCGGACACAATCCATTCAACACGGGAAGCTCCGTCTTCACGCAATCGCGGACATACTGCTGATGACAATTGACGCTCGGCCACCGGGCGTTTTCCAGCACCGCCCCGAGTTGCAATGCAAACGCAGCCGCGATTTTCGTCCCGACGATCTGCAAAAAGAACGATTTGTTGAACGCATTGCAGACCAGCGCATCGCGCTGCACTTTCGACGCCCCGCCGCAGACGACGAAGCCGTCGACCATCTCTTCGCGAATGCAGACTTCCATCGACGGTTCCCCCATGTGAAACTGTGTATGCATCGAAAGGGGAACGTCGGTATGTTGCCTTAAAAACTTGTAACCGCCGACATCTTTATGAGGGATCGGCGTCTCGTACATCACGATGTGATGAAACTGTTCGAGTTCCTTCAGCAGCCGCGTGCAGTGAGCCGTGTCGATACCGAAGCTGTTGAAATCCATATCGACTTCGAAATGGACAGGCAGCGTCGCACAGAGCGCACGGGTCTGCTCGATGATATCGAACCAGGGCCGACCTTTGGTTTTGAAGCTGTTGTAGCCGTTTTCCATCGCGAGCTGGCATTCGCTGATCCAGTCTTCCGCCGGCATGTCGATATCCCACCACGAAATATGACAGCGGTCGCGCACCTGCTTGCCGAGCAATTGATGCAGCGGCGCATCGACGATCTTCGCGGCGGCATCCATCAGTGCGATCTGCAAGCCGGCCCCGAGCGAGTCATCCCACATGTTCTCGGCAGGATGCTTGCCGATCACTTTCGCCTTCGCCTCGTCGGTGACGGTCGAGTTCCCCCACGTGTAATAGACCATCGTCTCGCCGAAGCCGACGACGCCCGAGTCGAGCGTGACTTTGCAGATTTCGAAGAGCGTCCAATGCGGGTTCTCGCGAATCATATTTCGCGCCGGAATCTCTCGCATCGGCAGATCGACCCAGACCGTTTCGACTGTTTTCACGTTGTGCGACATGGTGAGACTTTCATTGGCGAATTAGCGTTCAATCCCCGACCGCAAGTCGATAGCATAACGGGATCGAGAGTCCAGAGTCGAGTCTACGGTCAACCGCGACGCAAAGCGGAGCGTCAGCCCGCCCCAGACGATAGACAATCACTCGTGAAATTGTTTTTTGAAGCGAGCGCTGGTTGAATGAGAAGAGGCCATCGAGTTTCAGATTCATCTTGTCGCGACTTCACTTCTGCGAGAATGCGTCTGGTCTTCCGGCCCGAAGGGTCAGCAGTTCAGCTAGCCAGGGGCGAAGTCCCTGGGACTCGTCCCCAGCGATCACATGAGGCCTGTAGGGCCGACAGAGCATGTCATCTTGCTACCGAACTGTCGGCCCTACAGGCCTAAATCGCATCAGACAACCAAGACCAGGCCCTGCGGACCTGGCTAGAAGAACGGACGCCCCTTGGGGGCTGTTGAAAAAGACAATCCATTATCGTTGGCATACAGAATAACGTTGCGTCCCCTTTGTGAACGTGTAATATGATTCACCGGCGTCTCAATATCCTTGATGTCGATCCTCATTTCGAACGATGTGATCAACCTACGACTGACGAACGGAACCCCCTATGTCCACAAAAATCACCTGGCACGGCCACAGTGCGTTTACGCTCGAAACGGCGAAACATAAGATCGTCATCGATCCGTTTTTCACCGATAATCCCGCCAATACGACGCCGATCGAAAACATCGAGGCCGATTTCATTCTGCTGACGCACGGCCACGGCGACCACGTCGGCGATGTCGTTTCGCTCGCCAAGCGGACGAACGCCCTCGTCATCTCCATCGCCGAGATCGCCATGTGGCTCGGTCAACACGGGGTGAAGAACACGCACGGCCAGAATATCGGCGGATCGTACAAACATCCGTTCGGCGAGGTGAAACTGACGATCGCCCATCACAGTTCGGCTCTCCCCGACGGCAGCAACGGCGGCGACCCGGCGGGGCTATTGCTCACGCTCGATGAAGGAAAGTTATATCACGCCGGCGATACCGGATTGTTCCTCGACATGCAACTGATCGGCGAAGAAGGAATCGACGTCGCGATTCTCCCCATCGGCGACAACTACACGATGGGAATCAAGGACGCCGTTCGCGCCGTGAAGTTCGTTCAACCGAAGATCGCGATCCCGACGCATTACAACACCTGGCCGGTGATTCAAGCCGACCCCGAGCAATGGGCCGCGCTGGTGAAGCAAGAGACGAAGGCAAAGCCGGTCGTGATCCCTCCGGGAGGATCGTGGGTGTGGGAGTAATAAGAAGAAAACGAGCCGCGCACAAAGTAAGCGGTCTTCTACTTCTCGTTCCCAAGCTCCGCTTGGGGACGCAAGTCTTCGAAGCTCTGCTTCGCCGAGTGCGCATGTGACCATTGAAGAATTTGAACCGCTGAGTTCGCAAAGGACGCGAAGAACATGAATCAGAGGCGTTGGTTGATATTGATCACGTCTTCGACAACCACACTGCCGGACAAGCAGGCAGTGCCACACTTTTTTCAACGTGGTGTCACGAGCTGGATTCCCGCTGCGTTCCTACGATCACCTTAAACCCTTTCGATGCGATCTCTTCGACGTCGTCGAACATTTGTGACATTCGCTCGACGAACCAGTGCGGTTGCTTGGTCACCATCCAGACGCGGCCGCCGGGTTTCAGGGCGCGGCGGGCACCGGCGAGAAAAATCTCGGCGATGCGGTAGTTCGAATAATACGGCGGGTTGCCGACGACAACGTCGTATGTTCCGCGCGGCTCGCATAAGGCGTCGGCGTTCAGCAGCGTTGTGATCGTCGTCAGGCCGTTGAGTTCGGCTCCCTGGCGGGTGCATTCGATCGCCCGGGGATTCGAATCGATGGCCAGCACCGTCACATCGGGATGCCGCAGTGCGGCGGCGAAGCCGACGGTTCCGCTGCCGCAACCGATGTCGGCGACGCGCGCACCGGGGGGAATATCCATGACATGAATCAGTCCCCGTGCTCCCCCGTCGACACGCCGATGGCTGAAGACCCCCGGCCGGGTGACGCCGTAGATCAATCCCGTTTTATCGCGAGCGCCGGTCGGCGAATTTTCAGTGGGGGCTAGCGCTCCGCTGCGCTGAGCCTCTGCGTCGCGGCTCACCGGGGATTCAGATCCCCCTTCGCTCGTTTGGTTCTTGACCGACCGCGTGTCGCGAAACGAAAACTCCGCCCGGAAGTTCTTGATTTTTTTCGGTTCGCTTGTCTTGGTGGCGATGTAGACGACCCCCTTCTTATTGTGAGGCAGCCGGGTGACTTTCGGGAAGAGTTTTTTCATCTCTTCGTGCAGCCAGTGATCGCGTGGATGATCGACGGCGGTCCAGAGCTGTCCCCCCGTTTTCAAACGCAGGAAACCGGTCTGCAACCAGTCGCGGGTCAACTCGGCATCCCCCGATTTTTTGACCGGGATCACAACCAGATCGGCGTCGGTCTCGGGGAAATCGGTCGTACACAACACTTCGATTTTGTGATGCGACACCCCCTGGTCTGCCTCGTCGATCGCGGCCTCGTCGAGTTCGTCGTCATCTTCGACCCAGTATTGATCGAGAAACGATTGCATTTCGTCGGCGAGGTAACAGTCGAAGGCACAGCAGGTGACGTGCGACCCGGCGATCGTCCCGGCCAGCGCGAGGGCGACCTGCCCCCGTCCGAGCGATGTGCAGAGCACAACCGGTTCGTCCGGGCCGGAAAACGGGTGCGACGTAAGATAGTTTTCGAGCAGTTCCTCGGCGGGAGGCGTAAGGATGACAGGCTCCTGCGACGCCGACGAGCGACGGCGAGACGGTTTTCGCGACTTGGGCGGCATGAACGAATTTTGCTCTCGAGGTTAGCGGACAGCGATATCCCCGGCACGGTCTTCAGGAGGAAACACGCCGGGGGGAGAATTCCACCAGTATCAGGATTTACCGTCGATTTCGCCAGCGACTCACCAGTTGACTCGACCGCCGGGCCAAAGTATGCTGCGTGCTGTCGAGCGAGAATCCCGCGAGACGGCGAAGTTGACGAGTACGTCCGAACCGTTCGCGTGGGGAGAGTGTCCCCCTTCCGACCGCCGTGACCAGACACGCCGGTCCGATTCGCGAGCGATGCTGCCCAGTAGTGTAACGGTAGCACGAGTGACTCTGAATCACTTAGTTATGGTTCGAATCCATACTGGGCAACTTATGAATGCCTTGCTGTGACGTAAGTTACTGCAAGGCATTTCTCGTGTCTGAATGTTGAAAATGCGGTGTGCAGCTTTACTCACCGGTTGCAGGTCTGCCAAGCAAGCACCAACCGTCGATGGCACGAACACACCACGTAACAAAAAACGGGCGACCCGCAGGCCACCCGTTGTGTAAAGCGTGATGTCGTCATCCGTGAGCATTACACGGCGAGTTTCTTCTTGCGTCGCCAGCCGTAGCCGATGAGACCCACGCCGCCGGTTAAGAGCAGGGCGATGGTTGAGGGTTCGGGGACGGGGGGAGTGTCGAGTACCAGATCGTCGATGAAGACGGTGTTGGTACCGGCCACGGTGTTTGTGCTGGTACGTTCAATGACCAACGATTTGATATTTGGTCCGTTTAGTGTAAAGGACTGAGCAGCGATCGTACCGAAACTAGACAACTGAGGCTCGCCGACGGTATCCAATGTGCTGCCGAACATATCGAGAGCCCTCGCCGACCACGTCGCCACGATCGCTCCCGATGGGGAGGTGGACGCGTTGATCTGAATCCGTGTAAATGAAACGCTGCCTTGCAGCGTTGAAAAATCAAGTTGATAAGAAATGGGACTGTTCGTCGAAGCGTTGGCTCCTCCTCCCGCGACACCGTCACCCTGACTCAAAAAATTCGTTCCGGAGGATGCCGTTAAAAAGCCGGCGGGAAAGCCCGATAGTGACCCGTGGTCGGTCGCATCGTGAATTTCGGGATATCCGGCGGGAGAAACGCTGGCGATTGTAATGCCGAATCCTGAAAGATACGAATCGAGTGCCGAGCCCGTTATCGACGTTCCGCTTGCGCTAACCCCTTCAAAGTCAACAACGATTGGCCCTGCGCTGCTTGATAAGGTGGCACCAAAAAACATGGCCGTTCCCAGAAACATGATTCTTAAATTTCGCTTCGAGTCAAACATAGCCAACCTCACTTATTACATTCACAAGATCAACCCTATTACCTCACGATGTACACACGACATCGTCTGCCTAGTACACGTTTGCCGATGAGTTCTGGTAACCACCAATTGGATTGATTACAAGCAGTTTCATAACCCTCTGGACGTTAGGTTTTTCAGGGCAATTTGGACGATGATTCTGTCGCCAACCGGGTTATGAAACCAGTTCTAGACTGCATTCTCCATTATCAACGTTAAAAACACGCATTGTACACCCCTAAATTCTATTTTTTTGCGGGTACCCCAAAAAATGTTGAAGAGTGAGAATTGATTATTGGGTGTCAAAGACGATCCTCTACCTGTGTGCCGTCCTGCACAATACGTATCAGTTCATCGCGTCATCGGAACGCGATACAAATGCAACCGTGAAATTCTCCGCCCACTCATTCGCCGTTCAACTTCGCACTGACGAGATCGAGAATCGTGAGAATAAAAACGGGCAACCCGCAGGCCGCCCGTGGGGTGAAGTTCAAATTGTCATCGCATCGCGATTATGCCGCGAGTTGTTTCTTGCGTCGCCAGCCGTAGCCAACGAGCCCGACGGCACCGGTGAGAAAGAGAGCAATGGTTGACGGTTCGGGGACGAGTACAGGGGGGTCGTATTCAATGCTCAAACGAGGGATCTGGCTTTCCGGATAGAAATCGCTGGTACGTACCTCTAATGAGACAATATAACCACCGATATCGCGCAGCTGAAAGCCGGCGTATCCCGTAGTGTTGAGGGCTGATGCAATAAATGTCGTATCAATGGCGAATGATTTGGAGACCCCTGCCGGCACGATGCCCCCAGCGGTACCGACTAAATCTCCCAAGGGGTTAGCATCTGCGCTTTCCAGAATTCCGTTACCAATATAGCTGTGGACGGCGACGCTTGTAGATGCCGATCCGCCTCCCGCTGATGCAGTGATCGTCAGCATTGCCGAATGAATCGTTGAATACAAAGGAATGTCACTGAGATCAAATTCGAGCAGGACACGAGTGACGTCGTAGGTGCCGTTAAAGTAGGCCGACCCTGATGTCAGACCCAGTGTTTCATAAAACCCATCATTTCCGTTATCCCATGCATTCCCATCCAATGACGGCGTCGTATGGATCGTGATCAAGTCAGCCGACAGGGGGGACGTCATGGTCAACAGAAGTAAGACGGTAGAAAGTTGACAACAGTACTTTTTCAATGTTTTCATGGCACAAGATCCTCTTTTTCGACAACCTGTCAATCCATAATCGTATTGCGATTCATTTTCTGAAATTTTTTACGCAGCGAGTTCCTTCTTCCGTCGCCAGCCGTAGCCGACGAGACTGAAGGTGCCGGTGAACACAATAATGATCGCCGAGGGTTCGGGGAGGGTTATCAAGTAATTAACTTGTAATGACAACGGGGTCTTATGATTGCTGCACCAATCAAAATAAAAAAAGGCCGCAACACAAAGATTTCGTGTTGAGGCCTTTCATCGGCGTTTTTTTGGTGGACGTCTTCAGCCACCAATTTATTTGATACTCAGTTTTGAACCTTGAAACCACCCACCCAGTTAACAGTTGCTATATTTTATTAAGATTTAATGTTCACCCCACATGCACAGGTTGGGTGAAATAAGATTTTATTGCCTCGTCGTAAATTAACGACACAACGATAAAACAGTGCGATTCCCCAGCAGTTCATTCGCCGTTCAACCCCGCGCGAACGATTTCGAGTATCTCCCGTTGTGTCGATGCTGCGAGTCGTCGTTTCCGTCGCCGACCGTAGCCGATGAGACCGACGCTGCCGGTGAGTAGTAGAGCGATGGTTGAAGGTTCAGGGACGGTTTCGATAGAGAATGCGAGATGGTCGAATTCGAGGAACTCTACTGCGGAGATATTCTCAAATCCGATCGAGAATATCTGTTCTGGACCAACGGCATCGATACGAATATACGCATTTCGGGCTGTGGGTCCAGCAACCCATTTTTCGCCCGCCAAACTTTCGATTGTCCCTGGAGCGGCAACACCATTGATATACAATCGATGGTCTGTGACCGGATCAGCGGGAC
>JAQCEJ010000088.1 GCA_027618475.1 Planctomycetota bacterium
GCACTGGCTTGCCTTCCTCGGACTCCTACTCTCGAAAATCGCCATCCAAAGTGCATAACAGGCTCTAGACGTGTAACTCGACCACGTCTTTATCGCAGAGCTTGTGCTCGCGGCCGACGCTTTGGCCGTCGTGGGCGCTTTCGCCCCAGACTTTGGCGAACTTCAGGCTGTCGGCGAGATCGCGGTGAACCTGATAGGCAAGATCTTCGACGGTTCCATCGACGGGAATCGTGAACGGCGAATCCTTCTCTGCCGGTTTTCCCGGTTTTTTTGTGTAGACTCGAATCACGTTGACCATGCGATAAATCTGATCTCGCAATTGGTCAACCGCATTGGGATCGTTGAAATCGACCGATTGCGTTTCGAAGGGTGTGCTGACAAGTTCTCTGAAGAGTTCGAGTCGCAACGCCGCGTCGGGGTCGTTGTATCGCGTCATCACGAGCATCGTTTTGATGTGTACGACCGAAAAATCGTCGTCGTCAAATCCGGTTTTCGTACCCAGAATGGTCTTGCGCTGAGCAAACTGATCGATCACTGCGGCCGTCGCGGCGGGACTGTCGTCGTCTGAGGCGTCGAAGCAAAGCAACACGCCGTCGGTCGAACGGACCATACCGACGAGATACGGTTCGAGGTGCACATCGGTGACAGGGGGAGTATCGATCAACTGCACGGTGACATCTTCCCAGGGCATCATTCCGGGCATCGGCTCGTGCGTGCTGAATGGATACGGCTCGACAGCAGGCTGGGCATTCGTCAGTTCTTTGAGCAATCGGCTTTTCCCCGCGTTCGGTCCGCCGAGAATCAGGAGCTGTCCTGCTCCCTGTCGCGGAAAGCGATAACTTTTCCCCGCTTTTTTCGCCGAGGATTTTTCGGTCTGGGCTTCTTGCTTCGCCTCTTTCAGCCGCGTCTTGAGGTCGGCCTGAATCTTCTCGGTCCCCTTGTGTTTGGGGATGAGTTGCAACATCCGTTCGAGACACTGAGCCCGCTCCTCGGCCGATTGAGCCCGGCGGTATTCGTCCTCGGCCTTCTGATATTGGGGAGTAAGGTTTGCAGGCATTGAAGAGAACGATTGTGGGATGAAGGATGAGTCAGACTTGCAATGCAAAGGTGAGCCGCGACGCAACGCAGAGCGCTCCGTGTTGCGTCGCGGCTAACGGACGTCACTTTCCTGCCGCTTCCGGCGTGGCAGGTGTGAGTGGATTCAATCGGCTGGTTTCGAGAAACGCGAACAGATCGGCGACCTCTTCGGGGCTCAATTCATTCAGCAGACCGACGGGCATCACCGATGTCTTGGATGCGATCTGTTCGTCGATTTCTTTTTTCGAAATTTCAAGTCGTGTGGCATCAGATAAGAGCAATGTGACGGTGTCCTTATCTTTTGCCGTCGGAATCGGCATGCCGTTATGAACCAGTCCCGATGTCGTGACGATCGTCACCATACGGTATTGATCGGAGATCACCTGCGAAGGAAAGATGAGCGATTCGACGACATCTTTCTTCTGGAAGCGACGGCGGACCGAAGTGAGATCGGGGCCGACGTTTTCGCCTTCGTTCAGAAATTTGTGACATTTGATGCACTTCCCTTTAGTGAAGGCCAGCTTGCCGCGAGCCGCATCACCCGCATCGTGATTCGCTAATTCCGTCAACTGCTGCAGGTTGTATTTCGATTTTTCGGTCTCTTCCTGCGGCAGTTCTGCCGGTGGGGCGTCGGGGAACGTCTCGGCATACCACGCCTGATACGAAGCGAGAGCATCGGCAACCCCCTCACCCTGCGGTGCGGTGCCGGTCCACTTTTCGAGCAATCCGACCGTCGGTTTACCCCCCTGATCGCCGAGTTTCAGACCGGCGAGAATCAGCCAGCGATACGCATCGGGTTTTTCGGGCTGTTGCTCGATTTTCGACAACGCCTGCACGCACAATTGAGCCGTCGTGAGATCGGTAAACTGCAACGCCTTGACGAATATCGCCCAATCTTCGGGAACGGGATTTTGTGCGATCGCCCGGGCAATCTGATCGCGACGATCGGGGACCGTTTCAAATAATTGCCGCAGCGATTCTCGCGCGACCGAAGCTTGTGATCGCGCCATCGCTGCAATGGCGACCGAGACGACTTCTTCGCGGCCCGGTTTGGCCTCGGCCTGTTGGCTGTCGTCGAGCAATGTCGTCATCACGGTTTCGAAGTCGGCAATCTGTTCCGGCTGACTGTTTTGCAGAATCAGTCCCGCAGCAAACGGATGGTCGGCCCAGGAGAGCAGCAATTGCTTCCGTTCTTGAGGCGTGTAACGTTCGAGGCCGGCACCAACGATATTTGCCAGATAGGGAACGAAGCTGTTTCCTCCTTCCCAGCCGCGCGTGCGGTTGTACCAGGCGAGATATCGTCGTTTCAGTTCGAAATCCCAGCCGGTGTTCAAATACCGCAGCGTGAGCGCGAGATGAATCTGTTGCTTTTGCGTCGGTGCGTTTTCGAGAAGTTGAACAATTCTTTCGGCGGCACCGGGAATCTGCATAAATGCGAGCAGCCGGGCCGCTTCGTCGTCGATCGCTTCGTTCTCGTACGGAAACTCGTCGCGAATCTGCTGACCGATTTGCGCAATGACGTTATCGTTGCCACCGGCGGTCAGGGTCAATTGAATCAGACGAAACGTATTGAGAACCTGAACCGGCGAAAGCGCACCGCGTCGTCCCGAGAGAATTTCGTGTTCGATTTTGAGCGCATCGTTAGGTACGAATTCCGACGGACCCAACCGGTACAACGCAAGCAGGCCGAGAGTAACAACGTTCGGACTCTTATGTTGTACGAAGGCGGTTTTCCATTTTTCGGTCTTCACGCGCTCAAGCGCGATGCGTGCCGCAAATTGCAGATATCGATCGTCTGTCTCCATACAGGAAAACAGCTCATTGACGGGTGCTTCCAGGCCGCTCCGTACAAATGCTTCACACGCCCGGCGACGGACGACGACGCTTTTATCCTTGAGTGCTTCTGACAGAACTTGCCGACATTCGGGCGTCGCATGATCTCCCAGCAACCAGACACCGAAGGCACGTACCTTCTCAGACTTATCTTTCGAGACGACATCAGACAACAACGAAAACGACGGCTTCGGGCCATACAGCGATAACAGCGACAACGCACGGATTCGTTGGGTTTCGCTCCCTTTGACGGCGAGGGATTCCAATTGGCTTCCCCAGGTTTTGGCATCGCCGGCGATCAGTTTTTCAGCCGCTTCTCGAACCCAGTTCGATTGCCCCTGGGGAGCATTGACGACATCTTCAACTGTCTCGAGCGCGGGAATCGAACGATCGCCTTCGGTGTAACTCAGCCGATACACCCCTCCTTCGGTTCCACGTCCCCCTGTTGTGTAAAGGACCGAACCGTCACGGTCGACTTCGATGTCGGAAACGTTCAGCGGGTTCCCCGTCACCAGATTTTCGAACGTGCCGGCGTAGCTCGCCCCTTCAGGCGTCAAGAAGACCGCCATAATACGGCCCATCGACCAGTCACACACCAGAAACGACCCGCGATATTTCTCGGGGAACTGCTTGTGCTCATAAAAAATCACACCGGTCGGCGACCCCCGACCGATGTCGACGGTTCCGGGGAGCGAATCGAAGTAATAGTCGGGCCATTTCGCCGTCCCGCTCCGCCAGCCGAATTCGGCACCGGGAACACAATGATTGATCCGCACGGGACGATACCACGGCAGGCCGACGTCCCACTCCATGTCGCTGTCGAAGGTGAACAGATCACCGGTCGAGTTGAAGGCGATATCGTATTCGTTGCGGAACCCGGCAGTCTCGCACCACCACTTTTTACCGTCGGGTGTAAAACGCCAGATCGTTCCCCCCGGCGCTTTGATGCCGACCGCGTGTCCCCCGGCGTCTTCGAATTTGGGATCAAACAGATATCCTTCGTACGGATCGCGCAACGGCGAGGTTGCTTCGCGTTCAGCTTTGACCCATGCATGGTTTCCATTGTTGGCGTATAACCAGCCATCCGGTCCCCAGACGATGTCGTGCGGACCATGCTCGGCGATCCCTCCCTGATAGGTGTAGACGTGAATGGTCTCGTCGGCAACGGCGTCATTATTGTGGTCGGGAAGCCGATAAATGCCTGGTCCGTTCGGGCCCTCTCCCATGCAGAAGAGTTCGTCGCGGATCATGCATAATCCCTGACAGTTCTTGACCTGATCGGTCATCACAATCGCGCGGTCGAACGTGCCGTCTTTGTCTTCATCGACAAGAGAAATGATCTCCGCTCCTTGACGCGAGGCAATCAATCGTCCGTCGCGGCCCCATGTCGTACAGATCAGCGATCCGGCAAGCTCGGGCTCGGCGACCCGTTTGAGTTCGAATCCTACCGGAACATCAAGACGGTCGAGGTAACTTTCGCTCAGCACGATATCGTTCCACGGCGTATCGGCGTGAGGACCGAGCACTTTGACCGGTTTCCAACCGTCGAGACCAAAACTCGGTTTGAGCCAATCGTCCCCTCCGGGTTTGGTCAGGGTCGCATACCATTCGGCACCGCTGTCGAACGGATTCTCGCGGCCGCTCTGGCCGCGGATTTCACCTTCGATGAAGAGTCCGGCCTTACCCGACGTATTCGACGCGGCAACGGCGATCACATTCAGGCCGCGTTCGACGATGCCGTTGAGGTTGAAGCGATAGGGTCGTCGTTCGTCACCGTTACCGACGGAAACGCCGTTGACCCAGAGTTCAAAGGCATCGTCACAGATGACGTAAATGGCACCGGTGGAGGGTTCGGCGGCACGAATTTCTCGTCGGAACCAGACGGTTCCTTCCGGCGCCGATTGTACGGGATCCCCTTCATCGAACCAGACCCAGTTCGCGTCAAAGTTCCGCTGAGCCAGCGCGGGCTGAGCCAACCACAACGACATCCCGATGCACCATCCCCACACGATCGCCTGTCTCATCGTATTTGATCCTCTCTGCGAGATTTCACGGCCGTCGTTGTCCAACCGAGGTTTTCTGACTCTTGTGAATAGGGACGTTCGATTCGAACCGGCCGAGTCACAACTCGTTATGATAACGAACCGGCGATGTCGCAACCAGCAATCTGCGGAGGGACCGGGGTGAAAAAATCGGGGAATCTCCCCTCGATACACTTTGGGGCAGGTATTCACATCCGCATCGATGCACGTTACGATCGATGTTCATGTTCCATCATCAGGTGATACGACCGACGTGGGTCTCACCTGGATTTTATAGGCGATGACCGCCAGAGTTCGTACATTTCATAAGGACAGAATTGTGATGCGATATCTTTTCGACAATGTTGGCATATTCGCGTTTATCATTTCCACTTTTGCGTGTTCACTCTCTGCGTCGGCTCAAGATCAGTCCGTCGATCGGCTGCTCCGTCCGCTTCCCGGCGATGCCAACGTACTCGCGATTGTTCGCGTTGATGAAATCTTGAAGTCGCCTCGTGCCGTCTCCGAGGCCTGGGAGACTAACCCCGAAAAAAATATCCTGGCAAGTTCAGGAACGATTCCCATGTGGATCGACCTGCTGGTCTTGTCGATGCATGTGCATCCCGGTCCTGTCGATGACGTCACGACCGTTGCCGTCGTTCCGGTTCCGGAGGGGGTCAGCCTCGCCCAGGTTGCTTCCCGCGAGGCATCGGTCACGGGGGGCCCCGTCGCCGACATCGAGACACTCGTCGGGCACCAGGTGATGAAATCGTACCGGGGTTCGTACTTCGTCGAACTCGAACAGGGACTGCTCGGCGCGATGCGACCGGGAGTTCGACAGGATGTTTCCCGCTGGCTCCGCGAACTCGATACGCGGTCAGCTCCAGAGATTTCAGACTACCTGCAAACATCCGCCCGCTTGCCCGCGCACATCGTGCTCGCAATGGATTTGACAGACTTGCCTGAACCGCAAAACGTCCGCGACCGTGTCGCCTTGATTCTTCCTGGAAATGCACCCCTCTCCCGCATCGAAAAGTTGACGAATTTAATCGTTGGAGTTCGTGGAGTGACGCTGCGCGTTTCGATCGAACAATCATCTCCTTCCGAAATTGAAATCGAGTTTTCCGACAAGGTCATCGGACATTCGCAAGATATACTGAAAATGTTTCAGGAGATCTTGTCGGAACATGGTCTCGCGCTCGACGAACTCGAAAAACCCAAAGTCGAATCGAAAGAGACATCGATCGTGTTATCGTTCGATATGGGGGATGAAAGTTTGAGTCATATTTTGACGTTGCTTGCCGGTCCCAGGCCGGGCAGCATCGGCAATGTCGCCGAAACGACGCCGAGCCGCGTTAAGATCGATCTGGTCGCTTCGCGCAAATACTGGAATGCGGTCAATAAATCGCTCGACGATCTTAACCGGGCACAACAGCGGCAGCGCAGCGTCGCCAAGATCGCCGGTTGGCACGATTCTCATGCCAAGAAAATCGAGCATTTGTCGATCGAAGGGGTCGATCCCCTGCTGATCGATTATGGTGCCGACGTCACCGCGAAACTTCGCGCGCTCGCCTCTTCGCTGCGCGGCGTTGCCGTCGAATTCGATAACCAGGGACGGACCTTGACCTACGAAGTTTACAACGACCCCGGCTCGGTCAATTTCGGCTGGGGTTATGGATTCGGTTACCGTCCCCCTACCGTCAGCTTCCAAAGCAATCTGCAGGAAGTGAAAGAAAAGCAGGCCGCGGCCATTAGCGAAGGGGAACAGCAGCGCCAGCAAATCTGGGGGATGATCCGCGACGAACGAAATCGCGTCGAGAACGAACTTCGAAAAAAATACGGGGCCGATTTCTAATCGGACTCAATTCTGACGCGACACTCCGGGTGACGTTCCGAAAAGGCGTGAAGTGTTTTCTCCGTAAATCCGAGCGGAAGGAAAAGGCTTTTCATCCCCGAAAATTTCAACAGATGTGGAAGGCTTCGTTCCGATACCTGAGTTCCCTGCAGCGACAGCGTACCGAGTGATTTCATCGGCTGGAGCTCAGCGAATCCCGCGTCGGTGATGTTCGTCAAACTCAGATCGAGCAACACCAGATCTCTCAGGTCGTTCAGATGTTCGATCCCATCGTCGGTGATTTGGGAACCGCTGATGTCCAAACCTTGAAGGTGAGAGAGCGTACATAACGATTTGAGACCGTCGTCAGAGAGAGTCGTTCCGCGAATCTCAACCGTCAGATCGTCCAGATCGAGAAGCAGGTCGATCACCTCGGGATCGACCGTCCCCTCCTTGCGAATAATCCGCCGATCGACACCGTAGTCGTCTCCGAGTCGAACGAGCAAACCGTCGATCCCGGTCACCTGCTGATCGAATCGTTTGACGACCGCTCCGCGCTGGACGAGTTGCGCGATTGCTCGCCGTTCTTGATCTCCATCACCCGCATCAATAATCGCTGCGTAACCACAGAGAATAGACAGCAAGACGAGAAGGGGGTGAATCAAATAGAACAGGCCGACCCAGCGATTTTTTCTCTCCCCCTCTTCCCCTCTCCCACTCCCCCCCTCGGCATTCAACATCATCACCGCTCCTCCTGTCGCATCGTCAACAACACCTGACCGCATCGCCCCGGAAGCTCCGCCACATCGCGTTCGAGATCGAAGGTCAACACCATCATGCAGAAGAGCCGGAGAGAGGGAAAAGAATGTAAGCCCCCCGCGCATCCCTCTCTTGAGACTCACTTGCAGGGGGAGATCGCATATCAATCAGCTAAAATTTCACAGAATCACCGGCGACGCTATGGACGAAATTTCGAAATCATACCTACAATCCCAGCATACACGAAATCACATCACTCCATTAGAAAGAACATCCCATGAAAGGCAATCAAAAAATAATCGATGCCCTTAATGCCGGGCTGACGATCGAACTGACCGCCATCAATCAGTACTTTGTGCAGGCCAAGATGTGCCAGAACTGGGGACTGAATCGCCTCGGCAAGAAGCACTATCACGAATCGATCGGCGAGATGAAACATGCCGAAAAGCTGATCGACCGCATCATTTTCCTCGACGGCGTCCCCGAGATCGCCCGCTACGATGTGATCCGCGTGGGGACGAGCGTCCTCGAACAGTTCAAGTACGATCTTGAACTCGAGACCAAAGGGGTCAACGCCTACAACGAGGCGATCAGCCTCTGCATCAAGGAAGGGGACAGCGGCAGCCGGGAACTCTTGGCGACGATTCTCGTCGAATCCGAAGAACATGTCGACTGGCTCGAATCGCAACTCGATTTAATCGACAAGATGGGGATCGAGAATTACATGGTGACGCAGGTGGGCGAAGAGGACGCATCGCACTGAAGCTCTTCACCACGAAGCAGCGCCCGGATTCGCTGGTGGCAGGCGGTGCAGCCGCCGCCAGCCCCGGTGTGATCCATGATCTGCTTGATGGAGTGCGGTTTACCGACTTCGGCAGCCTGAAGAATTTCTTCTTCGGTCACCCGCAGACAGTGACAGACAATGCGTCCGGTGGAAGTTAGCACGGCAGACATTGTGGCGTGATCTCACAAAAGCGGTGGAAGGTAACGGCCGGATTTCAATCAGGAGTGCAAACAAGGCAACGTTACTGAGACTCAATCTCATCGCTTTCTATTATTATCGGCTACAAACCGGCTGTCAATCGTCTTTTTGGGAAATTTTCGGGGAATTTCCGATACGGAAATGGTCGAATTCGCTATCGGTTAGCTATTGCTAGGATCGTGGAGGTCGCCAACGAAGGGAAATTCTGCGGCCAAACTTTTGCTTCCGATGCACAAGACGGGTATAGCAACGATTAAAGTTCTCATGTCGCTCTCCTGCATGTTGCGGATTCAAGCCGTATGAACCTGATACTACCCGCAGATAAGTCTGCTACCTTGCTATTTGCACAGATAGGAGATTATTTAAGCACACATCGTCAGCCCCGAATGGGGCAATCGACCCACTGAATTGAACACCTTACATCATTCTTTCTCAATCAGTTCCGCACCGATTCGACTCAACGCAGCATTGCATTCCTCATCTGTTTGAATCTTCTCGCTATGACATCGTACGAGAAATCGTCTCGCTGCAACCTGCAATCGCTCGCGCAAGTTGGTTAAGTCCTGATGTGAGATTCCGGGACGCAGGGGAGGAACAGAGGCTCCGATAGGAAGATGTGTCGATGCTGTTTGTGCGGCATTGTGCTCTTTGACATACCGCATCTGAGCCGATTTCAAACGGTCGAAACGTTTGCGATATCCGTCAATGATCGACAAGCGGTGGTCGACCTCCGACAACCAGAAGTCCAGGTTTGCTACTTGACCGGCGAGTTGATGCGCGTCGTATGTCGCAAATTTGTCGAACATGCGAATTAACGGTGAGCACACATCTTCAATATACGACATAGGCTCTCCTACCACCTATCACCGTCGTTTAGATAATTCATTTCGTACGTCTGCGATCGCGGGACGGTTTTCGGGATTGGTGACTAACAGCGAACCCAGCAACTCACGGAACTCCGCAGGGGCTTGCGGCGGGAGTTCTTCCGCCAGATCACGGGTCTTGAGTTGCGTCAGCACTTTGATGACCGAATCGTCGGGGAGCCCCTTTTGACCGGTCAGCAGTTCGTATAACACCAGACCGAACGAAAAGACGTCGCTCGCCTTCGTCGGTTTGGCTCCGCCGGCCTGCTCGGGGGACATATACGCCGGAGTGCCGGAGATCCCTTTCGATTTGCGGCTTCGTCCCGCGATTTCCGGTGCGGGGAGAACCACCGTTTCAGCTTCGTTTGCATCGACCGCGATCGAATCTGGCACATCGCTGGCAAAAG
The DNA here is from genome assembly GCA_027618475.1 of Planctomycetota bacterium. Taxonomy (GTDB): domain Bacteria; phylum Planctomycetota; class Planctomycetia; order Planctomycetales; family Planctomycetaceae; genus JAQCEJ01. The sequence goes on from JAQCEJ010000088.1 coordinate 9,777, forward strand.
AATCTTCGCCGCACGGCTTTTCTGTTTCTCCGGCGGGGGTCACCGTACGGCTGAGACCGAAGTCGAGAATCTTGGGAATCCCCTCGCGCGAGACCAGCACGTTCGCCGGTTTGAGGTCGCCATGCACCACGGAGTGAGCATGAGCGGCGGCGAGTCCCGAGGCAATGCCGTAAGCCAGCCTGATTGCTTCGTGAGGCGAAATCCCCTGTTCGATCAGTTCACTCAACGGACGGCCGTCGATAAACTCCATGGCAATCACCGGCAAGCCGTCGTCTTCTTCGACGGCATAAACCGTGCAGATGTTGGGATGGTTGACCTTCGCGGCGGCGCGAGCTTCCATCAACAACTCACAGCGGGTTTCGGTGATATTTTTCTTAAGGATTTTAAGCGCAACTGGACGCTCCAGTCGAATATCGGTCGCCGAAAAAACGCTGCCGAAGGCGCCGTTGCCAAGATGGCGTTCGATGCGGTAATGATTGATGACGCGGCCGGGCTGCAGCAACCGTTCGACATCGATCGTGCCGTCGGCGGTGGTCCAGCTGGCAGGACACAAGCCCCCGGTTCGCAGGGCATCGAGCACGCGCAGCACTTCGTTGACGCTGCGTCCCACGTTAAGATTGTGTACGACCGAGTATTGTAATGTCCCTTCGGGATCGATGATAAAAGTCCCGCGTGTCGAGAGTTCGTCTTGCGGAACCCATACGCCATACGCCCGGGACATCGTTCCGTCGGTATCGGCGGCGAGTGGAAACTGCAACGGCCCGACGCCCCCTTTCGACGTGGGTGAGTGCAGCCATTCGATGTGCGACTCGATGGTGTCGACACTGATGCCGACGACATCGCAGCTCCGCTCACGAAAATCGGCCATGTGCCCGCTGAAGCTCGCCAGCTCGGTTGGACAGACAAACGAAAAATCGCGGGGATAAAAGACCAGCATCAGCCAGCGACCCCGAAAATCACCCAGTCGAATTGGCTTCGGTTCACGCGACGAGCGGTCGACACCGGGAACAGAAAAATCAGGCGCCGGCGCACCTACCAGCGGTGCGGCATTGGCACGTTGGCGATCAACTGACGTTTGAGGAGAAACATTTATCGTGGACATCGTACTCGGAGAACTCATTGTTCGGGGTCAGGCGGGAGAAACCATCGAGTCTTGCAGACATTATACCCGACCGGCAACACATTGCGTAGGTTCGGAGAATTGATCCGGAATCCAACGACAAGCATTGAGTACCAGAATCACTCCCCCGCATGAAATGGATGTCCTATAACCCTATCCCGTACGAGATTCTGGGGACTATTCCGGGGACGCACCGGTCGCGAATTCCGTACCGGACACTCTCAGCCATTTCGGCATTCGTTCGATATCGATCCCCGGCGGTAATGAACTCAGGCTCGGAATCTGCGGTGGCTTGATGCGTGAATTCTCGACAACCGTCTCGTCTCTCCCCAGAAAATGGATCGCGTCCGCCATCAGGCCTTCGACCGACATTTTCGAACCATCGAGTTCTTGCCGGCGATTGTCGTTTGGGGAAACCAGCGCGGCGAGGGAAACATCGCGGTTCACCAGATTGCCTTGTCCTGTCAGTTCGAAATGATCGTACCAGTCGGCGGGAAGTTCGTCGTCCGAAAACTCGATGAACGATGCCTGCTGCTCTTCGCCGGCAACCGCGAAGTCGAAGACGCAATTCTCGGCACTGCATTGAATCTGACCGGGACGGGAAGACGATTCTCTCGAGGGCGAATTGTCGTTTAAGTTCACTTTGAATATCGGTCCCGACCGTCGACAGGTGACGCTGCTCAGTTGTACGAATAACGGCCGGCGTGTGTCGGGCATCTGCTTTAATTTTACGAGTGGTCCGCTGCCGATCTTGAGCACATTCTCGACCGTCATTTTTCGCGGAATGTCAGACAAAAACAGACAGACGCCTGCTCCCCGAAAGATCGACTGGCTGAGGGCAAACGTTCCTCCTTGTAACGGATTGGCATCGACAAGCCTCCAACCGATCGCCGGTCGGGGATTACCCGCCGAGGAAGTGTCTTCGTCGTCGGTCAAAAATCGACACCCTGCGGCGGAAAATTCTTGAGCCTGCAACAACAATAATGCGTTCGCAGGTTTTTGCGTCGTTTCGCCAAATTTCAGTTCGACATTTTCGAGATGAAATTGCTCGCACGCCACCCGCAACGGTTGATCTTCGATGATAATAACCGCAGGACGATCGTCAGCAGCGGCAATTGTGAGTCGACCGACTTGTGAAATCTCCTGTGCGGCATACGGCCCCGGCGAATCGAGAGTGATGGTTCCCGTCGCATCAGGCAAGGGGAGAGGCCGCCAGCGTGCGGGTGTGGTTGCTCGAACATTGTCGACTGCCGGATCGGGCTCTATGGGTTCGACCAGATTCGGTGAAGACTGCGTAACATGTTGTGTCAGACTGAGCAGTTCGGTTCGCAGTCCCGCGTGAAACATCGTAGTGACCACGCCCGAGACGAGCAGCAATGCCGCACTCGTCCAGGCAATGCGACCGGGTCGACCCAGTTCGCGGTTACGCAGCGGGACCGCCCGCGACTGAAACATCGAACGGAACGATCGCAGCCGCGAGGAATCGCGCCTCGACGGAGGACCGAACAACTCGCGGGCCTCACGAAAGGTGCGTGGTCGATGACTCGGATCGCGCGATGTGAATCGAAGAATCGCATCCGCGAGAAGATCGGGCGTGTCAGGAGCCCATGTTCGTACATCATCGATCGTATTCGTCTGATGAGCCGCAAGTTTGAGCAACGGATCGGCCTGAACATACGGCGGACGGGCAGTGAGCAATTGCCAGAGCAGGCATCCGAGTGCATAGATATCGGATCGTGCATCGGGACGGCGGCCGGGGCCGATCAGCTCCGGGGCCATTCCATCATAACGCTCGGGAGGCGAATCGTCATAATACGAGATATGAGGCTTGATGACCGGAGTGATGCCGGTATCCACCAGAACGATCCTGCCTGTGTTCATACACCGAACGTTAGACAACAGGATGTCGCCATGGACGCCTCCCCCTTTTTCGAGAAGGCATAACCCATCGAGAAGTTGGCGGGCCATCGCCGCGACAACGTGAGGATCAAATCGGCCTCGACGAATCAGCAGTTCGCCGAGATGAGGTCCGGCGATGTAAGGCGATAACGCGAAGAGATCGTTCTGTTGCCGTTGAACAGTAAAAGGGCCGGCAATCGAAGGATGCGAAATCGTCGACAGTCTTTGCACCAGCTCTTGCAAGCCTGCCGTAGCAGCATCCAATTGTTCGGAGACCACGTGAATTCGCTTGAGCACGCAGCGTTCGTGCCGCGCCGTGATTTCGGCGAGGTATGTTTCAGACGTAATCCCTGTTCCCAGCCGATCGACGATGATGCAGGGACCGACTTTGAGCATTTCGGAACGATCGGTTTCCAGCATCTGCGCCTGAAACGGAGTCAGCCGCCGCGCCTGCACCAGGGCATCGATCCAGACCGAATCGAATGCCGGCAAATCTCGCGCGAGTCTGCGGACACGGCCTCGGCAGCGGCGCAAATCGTGCGCAGTGCAAAGCCCGAGTTCACTCAGGAGTGCGGCGAGATGTTTGGAAGGCGGCTCCACGTCGGTTCAGAATCCTTTCTGAAGACTTCAGAGATTTCCTGACATACAGATCCGGCATCGATATATCGCATCAGTAGAAAGGGCAAAGGGTTATCTCAAATTCTCGATTTCGGAGCAAGACGAAGACGTCTTATCGAGAGGGTTCCGGGGGGCAACAGGTCTTTCTCAGAATGGCAGCAGGTGATGGCTTGAGCGACGTTTCGCTTGTTCGCGTCGGTATCATCGCCGGCGATCTTCCCCCAACCGATTCCCTTCGGAAGGGAAATCAGGCTATGAATTTCTCGTAATGTTATGAATCTTGAGTCGATGCCGCTCTTTTCATTTCCAACGTAGTGATTAGAATAATAGGAACGGTGACGGGAGCGAAATCGCAGGCAGTTTCGGCGGAAGCACGACGACGCGCGTTCAAGTTGATCGTGTGAGTTGCCGATCTCTCAGCAGGCGATGGGTTGACGAATCTGCTGAAATCGTTAAAAATCAGTGGGTTACACGGTTTGGGGGATTTTTCCTGACCGGTCTCGACAACCTTTGAGAGTACCTGAGCCCAAAATTGTTCATGGGATAGGACGGTCGATGGAACTGCGAAGCATCTTGATGTCGACGAAAGTGGGAGATGTCACGCTGAAAAGCGTTCCCATCATCAAACCCACGGATACGCTGGCGCATACCACTTCGGAAATGCGTCAGTATCGCCACGGATGTGCACTGGTCTGCGTGGAGGGAAAACTCCATGCTATCATCACCGAACGTGACATCTTGAAGTATCTGTCGAAGCATTCGGATTTGGAAATTCCGATCCAACAAATCATGACGGCACAACCGCGCACGGTTAAGGAGGACGACACGTTGTTTTCGGCGGTGAGATTAATGGATGAAGGAGGCTATCGTCGCTTACCCGTCATTAACCCGAACAACGAACCGCTCGGAATCGTCGACGTGAAGACTGTCACCCATTTTCTGGTGGAGCATTTTCCATCGGCGGTCTATAATCAGGCCGCACAGACACAGCTAATACCTCAGCGCCGCGAAGGGGCCTAACCGTCTCGACAGGCGTGTCATCCGCAGAGAATCGCATACCTCATGTTCGCCAAGAGCATACTTCGACAAATCCCGCCCCGGCAAAACCTACAGTGTCCCGACAATGTCTCTGCGGTTTTTCGTATTCATCGATGCGTTCTGGTAATCGTACGCGATCTCCATCGACGATGGTTCAATCCTGCGTCTGCTTTTCAGATGTTCGACTTCAAAACAGCTTTGAAATTTCGTGATTTTATATTCCCTCGCACCTGGATAGAAACCAGTCCACTTCCGTTTCTGTCTTGAGACGAAACCAACAGGAGAAGATTTCTCATGTCAACAGCCGAGGCACCCCCAGCCTCCACCAACGGCCGCAAGGACGAAAGCCTCGATACTGTCGTCATTCGGTTCTGCGGCGATAGCGGCGACGGTATGCAATTGGTTGGAACTCAGTTCACTAACGTCTCCGCCTCGTTCGGTAACGACGTCAGCACGCTCCCCGATTTCCCGGCTGAAATCCGTGCTCCTGCCGGTTCGCTCGCCGGGGTCAGCGGTTATCAGCTCTGTTTTTCCAATCACGACATTTTCACCCCCGGCGACGAAGTCGACACTCTCGTGGCGATGAACCCTGCGGCCCTCAAGACCAACCTCGCCGACCTCAAACGAGGCGGAACGTTGATCATCAACGAAGATGCGTTCGACAAGAGCAATCTTCAGAAAGCGAATTACGCGGCGAATCCGCTGGAAGACCAGAATCTGCTTTCGGGCTATCGCGTGCACCGCATACCGATGACGCGTCTGACGCGCGACGCCGTCGACGGTCTCGGGCTCTCTCAGCGGGAAGCCGATCGTTGCCGTAACTTCTTCGCCCTCGGCCTCGTGTACTGGTTATACGACCGCGATCACAAGCCGACCGAAGATTGGGTGACCTCTAAATTTAAGAAGAATCCACAGATCGTCGAAGCGAACCTCAGAGCACTCAAAGCGGGCTCTAACTTCGGGTTCTCGACCGAATCATTCACGGTTCACTATCACGTCTCACCCGCGAAGCTTCCACCGGGCAAGTATCGCAAAATTACGGGGAACGAAGCGACCGCTTACGGATTGGTAACGGCGGCTCAACTCGCCGGCAAAAACCTGTTTTACGGCGGGTATCCGATCACCCCGGCCAGCGATATTCTGCACGAACTGGCCATGCTGAAGAAATTTGGCGTCCGCACTTTCCAGGCCGAAGACGAAATCGCGGCGATGTCCTCCATTGTGGGGGCGGCGTTCGCGGGTCAACTGGCGATCACCGCCAGCAGCGGTCCCGGAATCTGCCTCAAAGGGGAAGCGATGGGACTCGGTTTGATGACCGAACTCCCCATGATTATCGTCGACGTGCAGCGCGGCGGACCGAGTACAGGACTTCCCACGAAGACAGAACAGTCCGACCTGTTACTCGCGATGTTCGGTCGCAACGGCGATTCACCACTTCCGATTGTCGCCGCGGCAACGCCTTCCGACTGCTTCTATGCGGTTCAGGAAGCGGCACGAATCGCACTGGAATTCATGGTCCCCGTGATCTTTCTCTCCGACGGATACATCGCCAACGGTGCCGAACCGTGGAAGATTCCCAAGGTGGCCGATTTGAAGGCGACGAAAGTCACCCATCCGGGGCCGAGCGACGAAACCGAGGAGTTCCTCCCTTACAAGCGCAATGAAAAACTTGCTCGCCCCTGGGCCATCCCGGGAACCAAAGGGCTCGAACACCGGATCGGCGGACTCGAAAAGTCCGACGTCACCGGGCACGTCGATTACTCTCCTGAAAACCATCAGCACATGGTGCTCACACGGCAGCGAAAAGTCGATGCCGTCGCCGAGACCATTCCCCTGCAGACCGTCGAAGGGCCTGAAAAAGGGAAACTGCTGGTGATCAGTTGGGGGGGAACTTACGGAGCCGTTCGCACGGCCGTCCACACGGCTCTCAAGCAGGGGCAGTCGGTCGCCCATACGCACCTGCGTTACATGAATCCGTTCCCCAAAAACCTCGGCGACATCATCAAGAATTACGAAAAGGTTCTGATCCCCGAACTCAATACCGGACAACTGCGACTGCTCATTCGCGGCAAATATCTTGTTGACGCCGTCGGTCTCAACAAGATCAAGGGGAAACCGTTCCTTGTGAGTGAGATTGTGCAGGCGATTCAGGATTTACTGTAAACGAAGGGCATGATATCGACATCATCGCCCGGCCGAATGCATTAACTACAAGCAGATTCATAACCCTCTGGACGACGGATTTTTTAGGGCCATTTGACCATTTATTCTGTTGCCAACCGGGTTATGAAACCCGTTCTAACCGTTAAACGTATCAACATAAGGTTAACGTCATCATGAGTGTGGAACAACTTCCCGTCCTCACCGCCAAGGATTTTGCCAGCGATCAGGAAATTCGCTGGTGCCCCCGCTGCGGCGACTACTCGATTCTCGCCCAGATGAAGAAGGTCTTGCCGACGCTCGGCATACCCCGTGAGAAATTCGTGTTCGTGTCGGGTATCGGCTGCTCCAGCCGGTTCCCCTATTACGTCAACACGTACGGTTTTCATGGTATTCACGGTCGAGCCCCTGCGATCGCCACCGGCGTCAAACTGGCCAATCCTGATATGCAGGTCTGGGTCATCACCGGCGACGGCGATGCGTTGTCGATCGGCGGCAATCATCTGATGCACGTCATTCGTCGAAACGTCGACCTCAAGATCATTCTGTTCAACAACCAGATCTACGGTTTGACGAAAGGGCAGTATTCACCCACCAGCCCGGCGGGAGTCAAGACAAAAAGTTCGCCGTACGGTGCGATCGATAATCCGCTGAGCCCGATCAGCGTGGCCATCGGCACCGAAGCGACCTTCGTCGCCCGCGCTGTCGACGTCGACATCAAACACCTCACGATGGTTCTCGAACGGGCCGCCCATCACGAAGGGACGGCGTTCGTTGAGGTCTATCAAGACTGCAACGTCTTTAACAGTGGCGCCTTCAACTACGCCTCGAAGAAGGAATCGAAAGACGACCACGTCATTTACCTCGAACACGGCAAACCGCTGATTTTCGGCGCGAATCGCAACAAGGGAATTCGCGTGAACGAAGGCAACCGCCCCGAAATTGTTGAACTGGGGAACGGCATCACCGAAGACGATCTGCTGTTCCACGACGAAAAGGCCGCCGAACCGAGTTTGGCCTTCATGTTGGGACGGATGCGTTATCCCGAGTTCCCGGAACCAATGGGTATCTTCCGAGCGGTCAGTCGTCCCATCTACGACCGCGAAGTTGAAAAGCAGGTTAATGCCGTCAGCCAGGCACAGGGGCCCGGCGATCTCGACGAATTGTTTGACAGCGGTGATACCTGGACCGTAACCTAAGAACGGTTTTGCGTCGTACTCGATGCCGGGAGATGTTATCATTTCGGTGTGAATGGTGAGTAGAGATTGTCCCGGACTGGCGTACAGAGGAAATACACGATGCAATGTCCACACTGTCAGACAGAAAACCTGGATGGCATCGATGAATGTATCGAATGCCATCAGCCGTTGACCGAGTTCGCTCCCGTTGGCAGTGAACTTGAGCGTTCGATCACCAGTCATCCGATCGAAGTTCTCGCCCCGGTCAAGCCGGTAACGATTTTGCCATCGACTTCGGTCCGCGACGCCATGCGGGAAATGACGTCTCGAAAAATCGGTTGCGTCGTCGTCGCCGAGAACGATGCTCTTAAAGGGATTTTCACAGAGCGCGACATCCTGATCAAAGTCACGACCGATATGTCCAACCTTGATGCTCCGGTCGCCGATTTTATGACGATCGATCCGGCGACGGTCACCACTCGCGATACGATTGCATATACGTTGCAGTGCATGAACCTCGGCGGTTATCGCCACATGCCGGTCGTCAATGAGGACAAACAACCGATCGGCGTGATCTCGATACGCGATATTCTTCGATTTCTCTGCATCCGCTTTGCCGCGCTTCGCACTGCCGAGTAAGGAACCGTCCCAGGAAGGGACAGCAGTTCAAATGCAATGCCATTTACGAGCAGCATTGGTAGGGGAGGAGAGTTCGCTCGACCGAGGTGACCTCTCCTCACGACTCAACGTTCAGTGGCCCGATGTGGATCTGCGCCGATTCGATACCATCGCAACGCTACTCGATTTCAACGTCGCCAATATCAATAACGACGTGCGCTGGTATCCTGACATCGGTGTCATCTGCCAATCATGGCCCGATGAATTTCACCGAAACGACGTGTTGAAGCTCATTTCGGCCTATCCGCTGACGCGATGGATGTGTCGTTACGGACCATGGTGCGATTCCGATGGCCGCAATCGCGACTTCTGGCCTGCGGCGTTTCGCGTTCCCGATTCCTGGTTCGATGTACGCCTCGGTCGTGAATCGGCCGTGCTCAACAATTCGATTCCTGCACTTTCGGCAACCGCATCGCTTGCGGAAGTTTTTAGTTTTCACTTTGGAACATTCGCCCCTGCTCCGTTGGCGATCGCCCCCGTCGATAAATCACTTCGCCTCGGGATCGTTTCGCCCGATCGAGCGTACCGACGCAGTTTGAAACGCCTGCTCGACGAATTTGGTCATCATGTTGTTTTTGACGATTCGCCGATCTCCATTACAGTACAATCGATGGCGAGTCGTGATTGCGACGCCCTCTTTTGGGATTGTGATCCGTGGATTCCATTGCAGCGCGAACGTTTAAAAAGATTACAGTCGGCTGCAACACCGATCATCGGTCTCGTCGGCCTGCCGCTCGCTGATGACAAACAGGAGATGAGCGCTGTCGGTATCAAAGCCGTCGTTGCCAAACTCGCACCAGCCGAAAAACTTTTAAATGTTCTGCAAAGCGTTATGGCAACTTCGGCAGTTCGACGATCTTGAGATCGCGAAATGAAATATCCGACGTCGGATCGTGCGCCTGAATTGCGAGATGGCCGGGATCCAACCGCAACCCCTTTCGCGGGTTCTCGTCGGCAGTACGGTCGTCTTTCCATGATGTCACCAACTCGCCGTTCACCCATACCATGAACTGCGATTCGTTCGCGACCAGCGTCGCATAAAACCATTCAAAATCTTTCGACGTCACGCGCCGCGCTTCAGCCCGGCGAAAGATCGCACCGGTCCCGAAATTCGCCGGCTGAGAGATATCACCCTCTTTCACATCGTTTTGAATTTGCAGTTCGTATCCGTTGTAAGCCTTGGCGTCAGTGCCAGTCTGCGAACGGAAGAAGATGCCGCTGTTGTCGCTGGCGATGTTGACTTTGCCGGCGAATTGCAGCACAAAATTTCCCCACATCTGCTCGGTTTCAAGAAAACCGAGTCCACCCCGACCTCGCAGTTCTTTCTCTTCGACGACGAATTCGGTTTTTGATTCGGGAACCACACGCCAGTCCGTCAAATCGTCGCCGTTCCAGATCGAATTGAGTCCCAGTGGTTGAATCGCGAGGTTGCGGAATTCAATGCGACCGCCGTTCATCTGTAGTCCGATATAACCGTTCGCGAGAGGGGCTTCGGTTTCATCGCTATAGTCCAGCACTTGTTCGCCGTCCATCATAACGGTGACTTGCGGACCATCTACGCGGATTTCGATCGGCAGCCAGCGACCATCTCCTTTAATTTCGCGGGCGGGTTTGACGCGGGCGACGAGACTCCCCGTCGCGAATGCCGGGTGGGTATCGCAGATATTAAGTTCGTAACAATCGACCGCCGGGTTAGTCGGTGTTTTCGCGGTCCGCAAAAAGATTCCGCTGTTGCCCCCTTCGCTGAGCTTCGCTTCAGCCTTGAGGACATAATCGGCGAACGGAACCTGCGTGACAAGTAAGCCAGGGGGTTGACCTTCAGCGGCTACGATCGCCCCATCGACGACCTGCCAATTGGTCTCGCTGTTGGCTTCCCAACCGAACAACGATACGCCGTCAAACAGACTGATCCAGCCATCGGCGATTTCATCGGCGGTGAGGTTGATGTTGACGTTCGATAAGTCAGGCTTTGTTTCGACGACGGCAGACGACGTCTCGTTCGTAGAATTGTTATCCTCGACAACAAGAGCGTCTTGATTCACCGGTGTTGTTGTTTCTGGAACTTCAGAACTGGTTTTCTGCGATTCACCACAACCCACAACAAGGCTAAACACTATCATGATACAACCGAGAACAAGATGAGACAGGCGTGAATTTCTCCGTATGCGTTTCGGGAGAATTTCAATCTGGCTCTGGACCATGGACTCGGGACCGTGGACATTCATGGCAGGCACTTTCGCGTTGAAGTAACAGAATCGGCGGCTATTGTGCCGTTGATTCTACACTCTCCACCGATGGCTGCCAGCGCCGAAGCCTTAAACTGTTCATCACCACCGACAGACTGCTCGCGGCCATCGCTGCAGCGGCGTACATCGGCGGCAGGAATGTGTGAAACAGCGGATAGAACAACCCCGCCGCGAGCGGAATGCCGATCACGTTGTAGCCGAACGCGAGATACAGATTTTGTCGAATGATGCGCCACGCGTGTTCGGCCAGTTCGACGGCGATCGCAACTCCTTCGACACCCCCGCGAACGAGAATCACTCCACCGGCCTGACGGGCAATGTCGCTGCCGGCTCCCATCGCAAAACCGATGTCGGCAGCAGCGAGCGCGACGGCGTCATTGATGCCGTCGCCGACCATTGCCACGCTTTCGCCATGTTTTTGCGCGCGTCGAACTTCTTCCGCCTTTAGCCCCGGCAACATCGGTGCGCGAACTTCATCGACCGGAATCCCGACTTTTTCAGCCACCGCTCGCGCGGCTGCATTCTGATCCCCCGAGAGGAGCACCACGCGAAGTCCCATGTTACGAAGGGAAGCAATCGCCATTGGCGACGTAGGACGAATCGCGTCCGCGAGAATAAGCGTTCCCAACAATTTCTGATCGGCCGCGACATAGATGGCGACGTGACCCGGTTCGAGTTTCAACGAATCGGCGGCTTTGCTCAGTTCGACGTGTTCTTCTTCCAGAAACGTGCGGTTGCCGACGCGTATCAGACGATCGTTCCATGTCACACGCAAGCCGCGCCCCGGCACCGTCTCGCCATGTGCCGCATTTTCGATGTTCACATTGTGCTGCCGGGCATATTGCACGATGGCACGGCCGAGAGAATGTTCCGAGAATTGTTCTGCCGTTGCTGCAAGTCGAACGAGTTCGGTTTCGTCATTTCCCGAGAGCGAATGGACGGCGACAACTTCGGGTTGGCCGAGCGTTAACGTTCCGGTCTTGTCGAGCAGAATTGTTTGCAGGCGATGCGTCTTTTCGAGCGTCGCACCGTCGCGAAAGAGAAGTCCGTATTCCGCCGCCTTACCCATTGCCACGGCGACGGCGGTCGGCGTCGCCAGTCCCAACGCGCAGGGACACGAAATCACAAGAACCGAAACAGCAATTTGCCACGCAACCGACCATCCCGCCCACCACCACCAGAAGGCGAGCGTTAACGCGGCAATGATGAGCACGCTCGTCACAAAATAAGCGCTGACGCGATCGGCGAGCCTGGCGATCGGAGCTTTCGTGCCGAGAGCATCCTGCACCATGCCGACCATTTGCGAGAGCATCGTCGACGACCCGACGCGATCGGCGCGAAATTCAAAACTGCCGGTTTGATTGAGCGTGCCACCGACGACGGTATCGCCCGCTTGGCGAACGACCGGCAGCGGTTCTCCCGTCACCATCGATTCGTCGATATGTGTGACTCCGGAAAGAATCGTACCGTCGACGGGAATGCGTTCTCCCGGTCGAACGCGAACACGATCGTGCAATTGAACGTCGTTCACGGGGACAGTCGTTTCTTGTCCGTTGCGCAGCACATGAGCATCAAGCGGCTGCAATTTAATCAACTGTTCGATCGACGATGTCGTATTATGCCGGGCCTTCATTTCCCACGTGCGGCCGAATAAGACGAAAAGGACAATCATCGACGCCGTTTCAAAATCGCCGGCCAGCGTATGCGCCGACATCGATGCCGCATTCGTCAGAGATAAAACCAGCTTGACGGTCCCCGAAAGATACGCCGTGGTTGTGCCAACGGCGACGAGCGTATTCATGTCGGCAGAACCGCGCAACAGGAGTTTATATGACGACACCAGAAACGGCCGGCAACCAAAGGCCATCACGACGGTGGTTAATCCCCAGAGTACAACGTTCACGCCGGGGAACATCACATGAAACATACTGATGACGAAGACCGCTATCGCGGGAAGCGCGATGATCTGCAATCGGCGTTTGTCGTGTTCGAACTCGGTTTCGTGAGCAGTGGAGTCGGTATGCAGCCCCTCCGATTGTGCGTCGAGCGAGGCCTTGTAACCCTGCGATTCGATCGCCGATTTGATCTGTGACCACGAGGGGCCGGAAGGCTGAGGCTGATGCCGAATGCGGCCCGAATGCGTTAACAGGTTGACTTGAACGCCGGTAACGCCCGGGATTTTTTTCACCGCCTGCTCGACGCGTCCAACGCAGGCCGCACAGTGCATTCCTTCGATGTCGACGCGGGTTTCTTCGCCGTCATCTTCAGGGATCGCAGACGATGCGATCTCAGGGACGTCATCCCGCTCACCGCCGGTCAGCGAAGCGAGTGATACAAAATTCTGTTCGTGAGGAGGCATGATTTGAACGGCTCCTTTCCGTGACAGAATTGTAGGGAATAGGAATATCGACTCAGGTTGCAATAAACGGCATTGTCATTTTCGTTTATTCGGTGCCAAGACTCCAACGTAAATAGGCTTCGATAAACGGATCGAGATGTCCGTCGAGCACCGACTGCGGGTTACTGGTTTTGAGCTCGGTACGGGTGTCTTTTACGTATTGTTCGGGGTTCAGCACGTAATTGCGAATCGTTTGTCCGCCGAAGCCGATCTTCGATTTTTGTCCCCGTTTGGCCGACAGTTCGGCGTCTCGCTTTTCGACCTCCATCTGGTGGAGTTTCGCGATCAGCATCTTGCGGGCCATAGCCCGGTTTTTGTGTTGGCTCCGTTCGTTCTGGCATTGCACGACCACGCCCGTGGGAAAGTGCGTCAACCGCACCGCAGAATCGGTCTTGTTGACGTGCTGGCCTCCCGCACCACCGGCGCGATAGGTATCTTCGCGGATGATTTTGTCGTTATCCCATTCGATATCGGTATCGCCGACGTCTTCCACTTCCGGAGTCACATCGACGGCAGCAAACGACGTGTGCCGGCGCCCGGCCGAATCAAACGGACTAATGCGAATCAGGCGGTGGTTTCCCGTTTCCCCCTTGAGGTAACCGTAGGCATAACTGCCGCGAATCGCGACCGTGGCGTTGCGGATGCCGGCTTCTTCGGCGTCAGAGCGGTTGAGCATCTCGGCCGAGAACCCTTTTTCTTCGGCCCAACGGAGATACATGCGCAGCACCATCTCGGCGAAGTCGGACGAATCGGTTCCCCCTTCACCCGCTTGCACGGCGAGATAGCAGCCTCCGCTGCCTTCCGGCCCCGACATACTCGCCTGCAATTCGACCGCTGCCAATTGTTGCTGGATCGATTCGAGCGTCGACTTCAACTCGGCTTCGGTATCGCCCGAGTCGTCTTCCTCGATGAGTTCCATCAGCGCCTGCAAATCGTCAGACGCGGCGACGAGCTCCTGAACCGGTTTGATCGTCGCCGTCAAAGTGCGCATGTCAGCCACCAGCGCTTGCGCCTTTTCTTGATTTTCCCAAAATCCGGGAGCGGACATCTGAGAATCGATCTCCGCCGTGCGAAGTTGTTTTCCTGCTAAGTCAAAGAGAGTCCCGTAGATGAACGATGCGTCGAATGGCCTCTTCACAAGCGGTGCGAATTTCGTGGTCCATCAATAAATTCCTCTTTGAACAACGGGCGGGGGGGAAACATTTCATCGTCAGCGAAGAATTATACGGTCCTCATGCCGGCATACCAGCCTCGAAAGAAAAAATTCCCGCTCGGCAACGAAGAGATTCATCCTCTTGCCGAATTCTTGCGGCGTTTTCAAGGCGAGCATGAGGTCTTTATTCGACTTCGGCGGTTCGCGAGCTTAAGCCGATGCCTTCGTAGTGGATGCCGAGTTCCTGCATTTTTCGCGGGTGAAACAGATTTCGCCCGTCGAAGATCACCGGCTTGTTCATCTTAAATTTCATGTAATCGAAATCGGGATTTCGAAATTCGTTCCACTCGGTCATGATGCAGAGCACGTCGGCCTTGTCGAGCGTTGCGTAATGGTGTTCGAAATAGGAAACCTTGTCGCCATAGATCGCACGGACGTTTTCGATCGCGACCGGGTCGTGAACGTGGACTTTGGCTCCGGTTTCGAGCAGGTGATCGATGAGCACCAGGGCAGGGGCCTCGCGGATATCATCGGTTCGCGGCTTGAACGACAGCCCCCACAACGCCACGGTCTTATTGGTGAAGTCACCCTTGAAGTGCTTCTTAAGCTTGTCGAACATCACCTCTTTTTGCGCCAGATTGACGTCGTCGACCGATTGCAGCACGCGCGGATCGAGATCGTTGTTCTTCGCGACGGCGATTAATGCCCGCACGTCTTTCGGGAAACACGATCCCCCGTATCCGACACCGGGGAACAGAAATGAAAAGCCGATGCGCTGGTCGTGTCCCATACCGCGGCGCACGTCGTTGATGTCGGCACCGACGCGCTCGCACAGGTTTGCCATCTCGTTGATGAAGCTGATTTTCGTGGCGAGCATGCAGTTCGCCACGTATTTCGTCATTTCGGCACTTTCCCAGTTCATCACCAGAAACGGGTTTTCGGTGCGCAAGAACGGCTCGTAGAGTTCTTTCAAGACCTGT
>JAQCEJ010000010.1 GCA_027618475.1 Planctomycetota bacterium
CCTCCCTCCCAAGGAAGGGGCGGGATCGTATCGCAATTTGTCAAATTTACACAAGAGCAATTCTGAGGCACGAGTGGGTAGTAACTCATCCGTCTTTTTAGAATACCATGGCAACTTACCGAATAATGCGATCGGCTCCGACACCTTCTATTATGCGGCGATCTCTCCCCGCCGTTCGACCGATCGCGTTGCTTCGTTCAGCACGGCTTCGATGACGTCGACGGTTCGTTCCAATTGTTGCGGCGTAAGGGTCGGATGTACGAGAAACATCAAACTCGTGTTCCCCAGCATCTGAGCGATGCGCAGCGGATGTGCGGGTTGATAGTTCGTTGCATCAAACGCCTGCTCGCGATAAATCTCGGAACAGCTGCCGCTGCCGCACAGGATACCGCGGCTTTGAATTTCTTTGACAATGCGGTCTCGCGACCAGCCGGAATTCAGATACTCGGATCTCAAGAACGCATAATACTTATAATAACTGTGACCGCATTCCGCGGGAGGGGGCGTTAAACGCAGCACCGGATTGCAGCTGAAACGTTCATTCAAATATGCGGCGTTACGTCGGCGGGCTTGGACCCAGTCATCGAGTTTTCGAAGTTGTAACCGTCCGATCGCGGCCTGCATTTCGGTTAACCGCCAGTTGGTTCCGAAGCGATGATGTACCCATTTGAAAATGGCATCGCTCGGTTGATAAACGGCGTCCCAGTCTTTTCCATGATCTTTAAAGCTCCAGGCGAACTTCCAGATCTCTTCGTCGTTCGTGGTGAGCATGCCCCCCTCGCCGCCGGTGGACATGATCTTATCCTGGCAGAACGAAAACGCCGCCACATGCCCGAGCGAACCCACCGACCGTCCGCGGTACGTCGCTCCGTGTGCCTGAGCACAATCCTCGATGACTTTGAACCGGCACTCGTCGGCGAGCGCCATAATCGCATCCATATCGCATGGCCAACCGGCGAGATGCACGACGATAACGGCTTTAGTTTTCGGAGTCAGTACCTGTCGAATCGACTCGGCTGTGATGTTCTGGCTTTGAGCGTCGACGTCGGCGAATACCGGGTTGGCTCCGCATTGCACGATCGAGCTTGCCGACGCCATAAAGCTCCGGCAGGGAACGATGACATCATCGCCGGGACCGATATCGAGCGACTTGAGAGCCAGTTCGAGGGCCACAGTACCATTAGCCAACGCGATTGCATACTGACAGCCAACTGCTGTCGCGAACTCGTTTTCGAACAGGCGTGTCTCGTGTCCGGTCCAGTAATTCACTTTACCCGACCGCAATACGTTGACGACGGCCTGCACTTCGTCTTCTTCATAGTTTGGCCACGGAGCGAGTGTGGAAATTGTCGTCGTGGTGGGGGGCGGATTGATCGCGAGGGGTGATTGAGCCCATTCGTCGCCATGAGGAGGAAGTTGATCGGCACGCCCCGAAAGGATGAGTCCGATCGTTTTCCCGGCAATCGACAGGTCGAGTTTGCAACTGAGATGTTCGATGTAACACAGGTCATACTCGATGCGGGCCGGCCAGGGAATCGACGCTCCGCCGTGGATCTGGGCCATGCCGGTAAGACCTGGTTTGACGAGTGCCCGTCGCCGCTGCGATTGGGTCATCCGCAGATAATCTTCCTCGACGGTCGGCCGGGGTCCGATCAGCGACATCGTACCGTTGAGGACGTTCCAGAGTTGCGGGAGTTCGTCGATTTTGAAAGTTCGCAGAAATTGTGCGCCGGGAAAAATGCGAGGATCGCCCGTGACCGTCGTGCTTCCGGTATGCGTCGCCGCCGTATTGAGATGCATCGTGCGAAATTTGTAGAGCGTAAACGGCCGTTCGCCCCAGCCGATGCGCTGCTGCGAAAAAAAGACCGGCCCACGAGAGTTCCATTTGATGATAGCCGCCGCCAGCAGAAAGATCGGGCTGAGAATCACGAGTGCCAGTGCCGCGCCGACACGGTCTATGAGATCTTTCCAGATTGGCTGGCGAAGGTGAGTTTGAGGGAATGGGACCATCAGGTGTTCTCCGGAATTTTTCCTCGTTTGCAAGCTCCGTGTGGGAACGTACGTCTTCATAACTTCGCTTCGTCAATTCGTAGATTGCGTTGTTTCCGATCCTCTTGTCGCTGCGCGACCCGGACACAAAGCTGTCCGGGCTACCCATCAAAAAATACTTTCTCACGCAGCGCGTGACTTAATGTGCGATGTCTCACCGTATCCTGTTAATTCTTGTGCTCGTGCGATATGCGGGGAAATTTGGGCAAGAATCTCGGGAGCAAGCGATTTCTGCGCCTTGCCGACGCTTCCGACCGAAACTCCCTGGATGGCGGCACAGAGATGCGGGTCGTCGCCGGGGAGTTGAAAACGCTCGGTGATTCGTTGTAATTCGATGATGGGGTTGTGTACGAAGTCTTCGTAATGCAGCGTCAACACGCGGCGGGGATCGAGTTGTGACAGATCGCGATGCGCGGCTTCAACGCATCGTGCCCATTGAATCGCACACAATTCCGGGAGTGACACGTTCTTTGCCGTCTCTTTCCAATCCTGCCAGCGCGGTCCCCAGACGGCGAGACGTTTTTCGTGATGGAACAGGCGAATGCAACGGTTTTGCAGGTAGCGACAGGCGTAAAATGGCAGATCGAACGTCGGTACGTAACGTGCCTTTTTGAGCAGATAGGAAATATCCAGCGGAGCCGTCCAGCGTTTCATCGCCGAGGCGACGACGTCTCGTCCATCGCGTACCAGAAAGACGTACCTGGCATCGGGAATCACCGCATCAACAAATGGAACGCGAAGCGAATTCGCACAGGTTTTTTCCACCAGGCACCGGCCGTGGTCTTGGTGTGCCATGCGGTCGAACGCCCTCCGGATGTATCGTGTCACGTTCGGTGTCGCGTGTGAGGCATTGAACTCATCATGAGGGATATTGCGATGCCGGTAACGCCAGATGTAATTGATTTCATCGCATGGCCACGTCGTCACGCCGGGTAGCCGGCAAAGTACATCGCGGAGCATGTTGGTTCCGGTCCGCGGTGCGCCGATGATGATCAGCGGTTGATAGTGTCTTGCGTGTGAATGAGACAGCAACATGAACGTAAAAACTTTCGATTACGCGGCTCGACGTAAGGGTTCTAATTTTGAGAAAGCAGTCTTCGCCGTCAGTTGGTTCATTACATCTTCCAATTGACTGGCGAGGCTGACGAAACTGTGATGCTGTTCGACATGCAGGCGACCGCGGCGGCCCATTGCTTGACGCTCCGACAACGGTAAAGCGGCGAGTTGTCTGATCGCGCCTGCCAGCGAACGAGGATCGCCGGGCGTAGCGGTGACACCGGCACGGGCGTCTTCAATCGGATTAAACGGCGTCGAGACACTAAAGATCACCGGCCGGGCACACGCCAGATAATCCCACAATTTGTTCGGGCTGATTCCCCAGCGAAACACCGGAGAATTTTCGAGAACCATCAGAAACGCATCGGCCTCTTGCAGCGTGGCATAGACCTGATGCTTGGGGACAGGGGGTGCGAATTCGACATTGTTCAATCCCAATTCTTGGGCCCGTTTCATCAGCCGCGTCTTTTCGCGACCATCCCCCACAAGTTTGAAACGAATGCGACCGGCGACGGGGTCATCGGACGCTTTCTGCAAGACCTCCGCGGCAGAAAGAACGTCGTCGAGTCCGTTGGCGGCACCGTGCGCACCGGCAAACATCGCCGTAAATATGTCTCGATCTTCGAGCGGTTTCGGGTCGGGAATCCACTCGAGGTCGATGCCGTTCGGCAGCCAGACGGTTTTTTCGACCGTGCCGCCGTGTTCTGCAATGTATTGTGCTGCACCCGGGAGCAGCGACAATACCTGGTCGGCTCTACGATACAGTCGCCATTCGAGCTGACTCATCCACCACACCAGCGGATGCCGCCGCGAGACGCTGCCTAAACTGACAAGCGTTTCGGGCCACAAGTCGCGAATTTCGAGAAGGAACGGTATTCCGAATCGCCGAGCGAGGCGTTCTCCGGCCCAGGCGGCCATCAAGTCGGGACTTGAACCGAGAATCACATCGGGCCTCGGTTCGTTTTTCAATCCTTGTTCGCGCCAGACGCGTCCGGCAAAGACCGCCATATTCCAAAGCCGGGCGATCGAATTTCCTTTGTAGGGAGGAGTACGCATCCAGTGGAACGGAACGCCGTCGATGATTTCACGCGCGTAGACTTCTCCGTCGGCCAACCGGGTCTCTTCGCAGGCTTTGTGAAAAAAGCTGGTGGAGATAACGGTGACGTCGTGCCCGCGACGGATCAGATGCCGGGCAAGGCTGTAATGCCTGGTCCCGGCAAAATGACTGGGGGCATAAGCGTAATGATTGACGATCCACAAGCGCATGCCGGCCCTTCCCTGGTCGACAGCGGAGGTGTTGTTGTCCGACTTCAGAGACTCGGCACACGTTCTACGTGCATTGATACCGAGTTGAAGGCGAAAGCAAATTCACATCCTTGTTCACCGAATTGGACTGCAACTCACACGAAATCGCCGGCCGTTCTCACGATGGTTCATCAGAACTCACCACTGGATATTTCGCATGAAACAAACGATCTGTCAGCCGTTGCAAGAACCATTCAGGCGAGCAAAGTGAAATCAAACCGACCGGCCTACGGGCCCCCCCCGCCGGTTGTTGCAACAGAGATAACCCGATCTCAGATTATCTATCGAAGGAAGTGTATCCAAATTCATCTCGCCGTGAAAAGAGCAGTTTCGATGGCTAAGTGGTTAAGTGTCATAAAGTTCATGAGAACTTAACGAACGCTGAACGCAACAATTGAAAAAGAACGGAAGAGATGCCCATCCGTTTCGTTCGGCGTCTCTCCTTTTCGCATTCGGGTCACCCTTGCATCCTCACAGTGGCGATTTTGCGGCGGGACTGCTATTTTGAAACTCGTAGCTGAATTTCCCGAACTCCAATATCAGCGAGGAACCGATCTGATGATGCGTCGTCCCTGCTTCCCTGTTGTGGCCGGTCTCTGTTCTTTGATGACGACTTTCGTTTTAGCCGATTCCTGGCCGCAGTTTCGCGGCGTCAACAGTTCGGGCATTGCCGTCGACGAAGCAGCGCTGCCGACCAACATCGGCCCCGACGAGCACGTCGTCTGGAAGATCGAAACTCCTCCTGGGCATTCGTCGCCGGTCGTTATCGAAGATCGTATCTTCCTCACGTCGTTCCGCGACGAAAAACTACTGACGCAATGTTTCAGTCGTGAGAACGGTGACTTGATGTGGGAACGCTCCGCCCCTTATGACGAACTCGAAACCGTTCATCGCGTCGGCAGCAAGGTGCAATGTACACCGGCCAGCGACGGTGAGATCGTCGTCAGCTTCTTCGGTTCGTGCGGACTGTTCTGCTACTCGATCGAAGGCGATCCTTTGTGGAACGTACCGATGGGACCGTTCAAGAACGATTTCGGTGCGGGGAATTCTCCGTTCATCGTTGAAGACCGCGTGATATTGGGACAGGATCACGACGAAGATTCTTTTCTGATGGCGATCAACAAGACGACCGGCGACGTGTTATGGCGCACCGATCGCAGCGAATTCGCCCGGAATTATTGCACACCGATCTTGTGGAACGTCGACGGTCAAAAGCAACTGGTTGTCGCCGGATCGCTGCGCGTCGCCGGTTACGATTTTGAGAATGGCAAAGAATTGTGGACGGTTCGCGGACTGTCGCGCGTCGTCTGCATGACGCCGGTCGTATCGAATGAAGGAAACCTGATCGTCGCCGGCTGGTCGGCGGGTGTCGATGAAGGAACGCGGCTCGTACTCGAACCGTTCGATCAGGAAGTCGCACGGATCGACAAGAACAACAATGGTTCGGTTG
Organism: Planctomycetota bacterium; assembly: GCA_027618475.1. Lineage (GTDB taxonomy): Bacteria > Planctomycetota > Planctomycetia > Planctomycetales > Planctomycetaceae > JAQCEJ01. The sequence goes on from JAQCEJ010000010.1 coordinate 5,861, forward strand.
AGTTGGACGAACTCGACGAACAAAAAGACGCAGCGATCTTTCATCGTTTCACGCAGGCCGACCGCAACAAAAATGCGTCGGTATCACGAGACGAATGGGAGCGCTTTCGCGAACTGTTCGACAAATCGCAGAACGTCATTCTCGCCGTCAGGCCGGGGGGAACGGGTGAGATCACCGATAGTCATGTCGTCTGGCAGAACACACGAAACGTGCCGTTCTGTTCGTCTCCTTTGTATTATCGGGATATCGTGTTCATGGTGAAAGATGGCGGGATTCTGACGACGCTTGATGCCAGGACCGGCGAGCTGATTCAGCAAGGACGGGTCTCCGGCACCGGCAGCTATTACAGTTCTCCCGTCGCCGGCGACGGGAAAGTGTACTTGCTCAACCAGCTCGGCCAACTGACCGTCGTGAGCGCCGAGGGGGAATACGAGACTCTGCACTCCGTCGATTTCGGTGAAGACGTCTATGGCACCCCGGCAATCGTCGACGGCCAGATCTTCCTTCGCACGAACGGCCATTTGTATTGTTTTGCACAAAATACCGAAGAACTCTTCGTCGCCAGACCGCTGACGTCTGAGATGAGTTTCACGGAAGGGGTCGAAGGGCCGGCGTGCGACCGCGACGGCAATATCTACGCCGTCAATTTCGAAAAGCAGCAAACGATCGGCAAGACGTCTTCCGACGGCGCGACCGAGATTTTTGTCACGCTGCCGAACAGCAGCACCGGCAATGGGATTCGTTTCGACAAGCAGGGGAAGATGTATATCGCCGATTATGTCGAACATAACGTTCTGATGGTCGATCCTGCGACGAAGAAAATCTCGGTCTTCGCCCACGAACCGAAGATGAATCAGCCAAACGATCTCGCGATCTCACCCGACGGCACGCTCTGGGCGAGCGACCCGGCCTGGAGCGAAAGCACGGGACAGCTGTGGCGCATCGATCGCGACGGCAAAGTCACGAACGTCGCTCATAACATGGGGACGACAAACGGTATCGAAGTCAGTCCCGACGGAAAAACTCTCTATGTCAACGAAAGCGTTCAGCGCAACGTCTGGTCGTTCAGGATCGAAAAGAATGGTTCGCTCTCTCACAAAACGCTCATCCGCGAGTTCCCCGATCATGGGTTCGACGGCATGCGCTGTGACGTCGACGGCAACCTTTACATCACGCGACACGGTAAGGGAACCGTCGTGAAGATGACCCCCGAGGGAGAAATCCTCCAGGAAGTCGATGTGCTCGGCAAGAGCCCGACCAATGTCTGCTTCGGGGGCAAAGATGGCCGCACCGTTTATGTTACCGAAGCTGAGAAACAACGGCTGGTTGAATTTCGCGTCGACAAGCCGGGGCAATCGTGGAAGTTGAATCAGCAGAAGTGAGAGACGGATACGAAGACTCATTAACGCAGAGGGCTCAGAGATCGCGAAGAGATTCGAGACCGTCATTGCCTGTACTCCTGCAATAAAACGTCATTTCATTGAATTATGAACCTGGCTGATCGTTGAATGGATACGACTCGCATACCCGACCCGACATCCGCAGATGCCGGGCCGTTGAAAATTGGTTCGCGAGTGATTCCGTCTCGCTATAACCTTTCGCCGCTCGCCGGTTACACGCATCTGCCGTTTCGACGGGCGATACGCGAACTCGGCGGTCTCGGACTCGCCACGACCGATCTCGTGCAGGCGACGTTTCTGCTCTCGGGGAACAAGCGGACTCAAGATCTTGTCGCAACCGTTCCCGCCGATCAGCCGATGTCGGTGCAAATCTACGGCGGGCAGAGAACGCAACTTCTCAAGGCGGCTCGCTGGCTCGAAGATCACGGCTATCAAGGGATCGATCTCAACATGGGATGTCCGATGGCCAAAATCACCGGCCAGGGGGGAGGTGCCCGTTTGATGTGCGACGAATCCGGAGCGTGCAACCTCGTCGGCGATCTGGTGAATACCGTCAACGTTCCGGTCACTGTCAAAATGAGACTCGGATGGGACCGCGATCAACTGACGGCACCGGCACTCGCGCATGAATTCGAGCAGCTCGGCGTCGCCGCGATCACCATTCATGGCCGCACGCGGCAACAGGGCTTTCACGGTTCGGTCGATCTTGACGGCATTCGTGCGGTGGTGGAAGCGGTCGAAAAAATCCCCGTCATTGGCAACGGCGATGTGCGGACCGTCGTCGATGCGTTTCACATGCGGCAGTACACCGGTTGTGCCGGCGTCGCCATCGGCCGCGGGGCGTTGCTCGATCCGTGGATTTTTCTCCGGATCGAGCGGGCAGAACAACAGATCGCCGACACCGATCCGACGCCCGACGAGCAGATTCATTTTCTCACGCGGCATTTCACGATGATGCACGAACAGCATGGCGAATACGGTTGTGTCATGTTCCGTAAATTCGCTGCGTGGTATGGAGACCGGCTGGGTATACCCGACGATCTCGAAGACCGCCTTCGCCGTTGTTCGACGCTGGAAGAATTTCACACGCTTATCCCGGAAATCCGCGAGCGTCACGGACAGCGACAGCAACAGTTTGCGACGGCACTGCTCAAGGTTCCCAACGGGCCGAATGCAAACTGGTGAATGGGTTCTGAATCTCAGAGTACAGAGTCTCTTCACTGCGGGTGGCATAGTCAGAGATGAGCGGGTATCCTCGTTGATTCCCATCAACTCTGAGGTATCAGCATGACCGAGACGAACGAACCGCTCTTATCACGCGAGGGAAATCCCCTCGATCGACCGACGAATGTGCGATTTCTCATTCTCGTTCTTGGCTGTGTCACGTCGTTTCTGCTTTACGCTCACCGCGCCACGTGGAATTTCGTCGCTCCCGAACTCGAACAGACGTACGGTTACACGAAAACCGAAACGTCGCTGCTCTACAGCTGTTTCAGTTTCACCTACGGTACTCTTCCCATTCCGCTCGGTGTGCTTTGCGACTCGGTCGGTCCTTATCTCTTTCTGGGGGCGATCATTTTTCTGTGGTCGATTGCGATGGCATTACAGGGATGGGTCACCGGAATCGCCGGCCTCGGAGCCGTGCGCGTGGCGTTCGGAGCGGCACAATCGGGGTGTTACCCGGCGCTCAGCAAGGTGACGTACTCGTGGTTTCCCCCCGGTTCGCGGACCGTGATGCAGGGATTGATCGCCTCATTTTCCGGACGCGTTGGTGGTGCGGTCTCGCCGATTCTCCTCGGCACGATTCTTATGGGTTATTGCGGGCTGACGTGGCAGTTGGCACTGTTGATGATGGCTGTCGTAGGAATCGCGTTCGGAGTCCTGTTCTTGTGGTTGTTTCGCGACAGCCCCGCGAGCGATTCTCGCGTCAATGACGCCGAACGACATCTGATCGCTGAAGGACGCATACCGACGGCCTCATCGGCAGCGCGCGCCATCTTGCCGTGGAGCAAGGCCCTCAAGAACCGAAGTATGATTCTGTTTCTCACACAGCAGGCGCTGAACGCCGGCGTCGATACGTTTTACATGGCATTTCTCGGCGACTATTTTCTGAATGCAAAAGGATATGACATCAAATCGGCCGGGCTCTTGACGAGCATCCCTTTGTGGGGAGGGGCGATTGGCGGATTGATGGGAGGCTACTGCAACGACCTGCTGATCCGAAAAACGGGAAGCCGGCGCCTCGGCCGCAGCACGGTCGCTTTCGTTGGATTCTTCGTCGGCAGCCTGATGATTTTCCTTGTCTCCGAACTCGATAACGGCGTTGCCGCCGCGTGTGCCTTGTTCGGCGCCAAGCTGTTTATCGATACTTCGCAGCCGACGGTCTGGGGAACGTGCACCGATCTCGGTGGACGTTTCTCGGCAACGGTACTGGGAATCATCAATACCGCCGGCATGGTGGGAGGATTGACCGTGCCCTTTCTCTTCGGCCTGATTCTCGATGCGAATATGCTCTCGAAGGTCGTCAACGGTGAAACGATACGCATCCCAAATTATCAGCCTGTGTTGATCGTGATCGCGGTTGCCTACGTCCTCAGTGCGTGCTGTTGGCTGTTTATCGATTGTTCGAAATCGCTCGATCAAGACGATGCCAGCGATCAAAGTCATCCCACGACCGACGCATAACAGTGCGTCGGGGAAAACCATTTAGCCGCGACGTACAGGGGATCCTTAGCGGAGGGCTTCCCCCCGTGGTCGGCGTTGACAACTCAACGTCTATCGTCGGTTGTACTGCGATTGTTCCTGCAGGGCACGCATCGAGGGAGAGGCTTCGTCCCAGGCGGAGGGGAGCCGTTCGCCGATTGCGTCTTCGTTCAGATTCTGATAGCGAGCCGACGTTGTTCGTTCGGGTTGTGTGTATTCGTAACCCATGCGGGTGATCGGTTGCGAGGGTGAGACCGGGCGATTGGTTTCGTACGAATTCCGTGGATGGGACGGCCAATTCTCGATTTCCGTCTCGCCGGGCATCGAACGTGAAGGCTGAGAGAACTGCGAACCAAGCCGTGTTTCGGTCGCGGGGAATTCGTCGTAACCCGACGACTGAGAAGTCATCCCCGATTGCACCGGAAAGAGTTGTGACGGACCGGCATTCAGACCGGCGAGCATCGCCGCCTTGCGTGAGGCCTCGTCGGTCCCTGCATGTGCATTCTGAGAGGCATATCGCCTCGGATTGGACGACGACGGATTGACGAATCCGGTCGATGCGCTGCTTTGTTCGCCAGTCTCCAGATAACCGTTAAACTGAGGCATCTGATCCTGGTTTTGATTGCCATACGGTTCATGCGATTCGGCCGTTCGTCCGACCTGAACCACGTCTTCCCGATTTTCGTTGTAAGAGTCCTGTATTCCATACGCATTGACGTTTTGCGGATTCTGCTTTTGCGTTTGACTCGATCTTCTGTCGTATGATCCTGTATTCAACGAATTGTCTTCCGGGGGCCAATACGCATTCGGGTCGGTCTCTCCATATTCAGAATCGTACATTTCTGCCGGGGGCATACGATTTTCTGAACGAGGATTGTTCGGGACGCCGTAATCGAGGTTCGACGAGGCCTCATAGCGATTATTGTCGAGGGCGTTTCCGTACTGTTGATATTCGTCAGACGCTTGAGTTTCGTCGTATGAGATCTCCGGGAATTCTTCAGCCGCCGGGTATCGCGGGTCGATATCGTATCCGTCGGGCCGGGGCAATGCCTGACGCGAGGAAGCCATGAGTTGTTCGTTCTGCCGACGTTTGAGAGTAGCGGCTTCGCGGGCTTCTCGCATCTGCTCGACGATGCGTTGATGTTCAACGCTCGTCCCTCCTCCATCGATGGCACCGTTTTGTGCAGCGGAAAACTCGGGATCGATCGTCAGCGGCGAACTGCGTGCCGGATTCTTCGGTTCGGCTTTCGGTGACGACGCAAACGTCGACGACGTATTCTGATTCATCACATACGCCAGTTTCGCTTGTGCTTCCTGTTCGGTTCCGCTGAGGCGAAACATTTCGAGGGCCTGATCGCGATATCCTTCCTGCGCATAAATCGCTCCCAGATTGTTCGCTGCCTGAGGATGCTTGGGATTTCTGTCGAGGGCGTCGCTCAGAAACCGCTTGGCATTTTCATTTTTTCCTTGCAGCATGTACGAGTAGCCCATGTCGCTCAACAGATTGGCATCATGAGGATTACCCTGAAGCGCAACGAGGTAATGTTTTTCAGCCGTAAGATAGTCTTTTTGCTGGTCGGCGATCACTGCCAGCCGATGATGGGCCGTTGCATTCAGTGGGTCGCTTTTCAAAACGTCCTGAAACCGTTGTTCGGCCTGATCGAAATCTCCTGTCCGGAGCGCCAACTGTCCTTCCTGCAACAGCACACCCGCTGGTTTTCGTGATGCGGGAGGTACGGGTGGTTTCGATTCGGCCGCGGTATTCGTCAAATTGCTGTCGCCGCCATTGGAAGTGATCTGTTCGTCGATTTCCGTCGACTTTGACGAGTTACGTCCCAAGCCAAATCGAGGTGCAGTAGAATGACAACCAGTCATTGCAAGGCAGACCAGTATTCCGATGAGGTGTCGTTTGTTTGTCATCGATCGACCATCCTTGGCGGAAGGAATTTCTGTCTGAAGCGAATAAAAAAAGATATCCGCCGGCTCGTTGCCGAACATCATGTTTCAGCAGGTGTCAGACAGACGAAAAAAAGTGAACGGAACTTTGATGCACCGACCAGACCGGCGTGCCGGGAAAACCGGCGGAAATGTAAGCGAAATCTCAAATTGTGTCGAGACGAGGTCGCCTGACGTTGTGGCGATCTCCTTTGAAGAGACGGTTATCGGATCGACCGTTTCCCTCACTCACACAAGAATAGAATGAATTGACATAACACATTTATTAATAACAACTTATGAAATGCACCCGAGAATAGATCGTCGGAGTAAACCTCTAGGACTTCGATCAGAGGTCATTCATATGACATCGGGTCGAACTGTTGTATCGTCCCCATCGCCGGCAATTTCGGTCGCATCTCGCCTGATTCGTGAGAACAGACGGACACAGGATCCCGGCAGGATCGCTAAAAGCCGCAAACATTTCCCATCGTTCAAGCAGTGCCGATTCGGCGTCGATAGCCCTCTGGAGGGACCGTTGTTTCGTTCTTAACCCCCGTCGATCGACCCCCTTCAGATATTCCATTCGTGTGATGGAACAACGGGCCTCTCGTATGATACAACACGATCTCTACGGACGAGTTTTTCCGTCGGCCGGCAACATCACGCCGCCGGGCAATCTCGATTTTTCATCAAAGAAGAAACCTCACCAAATCACTGAGATCGTGTAAGGATCAACCACAATGAGCATGGCGATTTTCGGAGTCCACGCCCGGCAAATTCTCGATAGCCGGGGGAATCCCACCGTTGAAGTCGACGTCACCCTCGAAGACGGCACTATCGGGCGGGCTGCCGTTCCCAGCGGTGCGAGCACAGGGGCTCACGAAGCGTGCGAACTTCGCGACGGGGTGAAAGACGAATGGGTCGGAAAAGGGGTCACGCAAGCGGTCGACAACGTCAACGACGAGATTGCCGACGAACTCATCGGTCAGGATGCCACCGATCAGGGAGCGATCGATCGGCTGATGATCGATCTCGACGGTACACCCAACAAATCGCGACTGGGAGCAAATGCAATTCTGGCCTGTTCGCTGGCAACGGCCCATGCCGCGGCACAGGCAAGTTTTCTGCCGTTGTTTCGTTATCTCGGCGGCGTCGGCGCGAATACGCTGCCGGCCCCGATGATGAATATCATCAACGGCGGCGCTCATGCCAACAACGGCATCGACATGCAGGAATTCATGGTCATGCCGCTCGGGTTCGATAACTTCAGCGACTCGCTGCGCGCCGGCGTTGAGATCTTTCACCATCTGAAGAAAGTCCTTTCGGCAAAAGGGATGAGTACGGCAGTCGGCGACGAAGGAGGCTTCGCTCCGAACCTCGGCAGCGCCGAAGCGGCCCTCGACGTTATTATGATCGCCATCGAGAAAGCCGGTTATACGCCCGGCGAGCAGGTCAAGATCGCTCTCGATTGTGCGTCGACCGAGTTCTTCGGCAAGAAAGTCCACGAACACGAAATCACACAGCCCGGCTGGTATCTGGTGGGAGACAAGAAACTCGACGCCGAAGGCATCGTCTCGTTGCTCGAGAGCTGGGTCGACAAATACCACATCTGTTCGATCGAAGACGGTTGCGGTGAAGACGACTGGGATGGTTGGAAACATCTCACGGAAACGCTGGGAAGCCGCGTTCAACTTGTCGGGGACGATCTGTTCGTCACCAACGTCGACCGATTGCAGAAGGGAATCGAAGATCAGGTCGCGAACAGCATTCTGGTGAAGGTGAATCAGATCGGCACATTAAGCGAAACAATCGACGCCGTTCAATTGGCTATACAAAACGGTTACACCGCCGTCATGAGCCATCGTTCGGGCGAAACCGAAGATACGACAATTGCCGACCTCGCGGTGGCGCTTAGTACGGGTCAGATCAAAACGGGATCGGCGAGCCGGACCGACCGCATCTGCAAATACAATCAATTGCTGCGGATCGAAGAGATTCTGGGAGACAACGCCCGCTTCGGCGGCACGATTTCATAATCGAAACGCGGCATTTCACGAACGGATACAACGAGTGAAAATCATTCACGACAGCATACTGGACGAGTATGATGAATCGCCGGCCAGCTGGTTGATTTCTCTTATTTTCTGGAGCTGTCTGATCGCGGCGGGGACTTTGTACGGTGCTGTCGCGATCGCTCCCAAGCTGCAGAAGTATCTCGAGGTGCGGCATCAGTTTCTCGCGAACCAGATGCACCTTGTGCAGATCGAGAAAGAGACGGCGTATTTGAAACGAGTGCGCGATGCGTTAGAGAACGATCCCGAATTCGCAGCACAGATGGCGCAAGTCGATTTTCAGATCGGCCGGACCGACGCCGAGATGATTCCCGTCGATTCGGAACTAATGCGCGGTGCCCGCGATTTTTCGTCTGAATCGTCGCCGACGATTGCGCCCATCGAACCCTCTTATCCCTTTCTGCAAGTCCTCGCCGAGAGTCATTTCTGGCGGAGCTTTCTGATCACGATGTCGGCCGGACTGACGCTGACGGCGTTCACGTTTTTGCATCATCCGCAATTCAAACAGAAACGGTCGAAGGTTAAAACACCGCGTCAGCAGTCATCGCATCCAAAACCACACCTCGGATTTTTCGCCCGATATCGCCTGCCGGACGAACGGCAGAAGGTGAGCGACGTGTGACTGCGATCCCCGCCAACTAATAAACGTCATCGTGTTTGCCAACAGTTAATAAGAGAATTGCTTCTTGCCCTTCATGCTTGATCAATTTGAAAATAATTCGCAGATCATATCCGCCGCTGCATGCAAATCGGTCCTTCAATCGGCCTTTGAGTTTATGAGTCTTGAGTGATGGATGAGAAATATCATCTTCCAATGCACTCAGCGCTGACGCGATGGATGGTTTGACTGCTGGATATTTCTTAATCATCTGCCTGGCGGCACGCTTGAAAGCTGGAGAAAGAAGCAGCTTGCGTCTCATTTTGTGATCTCACGCATGATCTCCTCAACCGATGCAGGTTTGCAGAGACCGTCGGCATACTCCCGCTCGGCCTGACGGACTTCCTCAATCAATCGCTGACGTGCTGCTTCTGCCACACGCCGATTGACGATGGCGATCAATTCCTCCTGTTCTTCGAGCGGGAGCCGATCAACGGCCTCAAGAATATCACCAAATGGCAACGCCTGATTCATGGGTCTACCTCCGGATATGGGATGCGGCTCCTTTGAATTGGGGACCGTCGATCATTATATCTCCGATGTCGATTGGTGTTAATCTCGAAATCTTGGACCATCACTCATACCCACGGTATCTCCACCTTCAACTGTCGTGCACACGCCATGACCTGCTCGACGTGATCGCGATGAAAAGGTATGCCCGTTTTGATCCATTCCTGCGAGCGTTCCCATTCGCGTTCGCCCGGTAGACGGACGCGATCAAAACCCTCCGCAGGCATTAACTGACGAATCTCGTCGACCGTTTTTTGTACCTCATCGAAGTAACGCTCTTCCTCGGTGAATTGACGCAGATCGATCGCCTGGAAGAAATGTTCCGAACCGCCGACGGCGATGCCCGGCGGCTTGTGCAGCGGCATTCTCGCACCCACCAGCGGGCTGCATAACACTCCGGCCATGAAGGCCAAACCATAGCCGCGTGCTCCGGCCGTCGGCGTAAGAACCTTCACCGCGTGCGGGTCGACGGTCGGCTCACCGTTGGTATCGAGCCCCCAGCCTTCAGGGACTTTGCCGTTATACATTTTGAGCGCCTCGATCTTGCCCCACGACGACTCGGCACACGCCATGTCGAGCACCACAGGCGCCCCGCTTTTTACCGGCACGCCCCAGGCCATCGCATGATTGGCATTCGCCGCTTGCCGGCTGCCGTATGCCGCCACAGTCGCGGCGCCGGTGCTCGTCGTTGTGTAACCGATCATTCCCGCTTTGACCGCCATCAGCACGTAAACCGAGCACGCCCCGTAATGCTGGCCGTTACGAATCGATACCGTCCCTGTGCCGACGTCACGCGCTTTTTCGATGGCCAGATTCATCGCTTTGGTCGCCGAGACCTGTCCCATCGCACGGCCGCCGTCAAGCACGGCGATCGCCGGCGTTTCCTTGATCGTCATCACGTTGCCGCGCGGGTCGATGTTGCCGTCATCCATTTCGTTCAAATAAACCGGTAGCGCCTTGCTGCCGTGGGAGTGAATGCCTCGCAGATCGGCTTCGATCATCCGTGCCGCCACAATTTCGGCGTCCGCTGCGTACATCCCCTTTTTGACGAGCACGCGCTCGATGAGTTGCCGCAAACCGTCGGCGGGAACGAACACTTCTTGAGCCGCATCGCGCGGGTAATCGGGCGTGAGTTGCATGGCTTTGCCTCTTTAAAAAATGCCGGATTTCGACATTCGTCATTCATTCGAACACAGCGCCGGTCGGTCGAGACTCAAAAAGCCGATGGGATGTTCGGTTCTGCCGTCCAGCGACAACTGCGCCAGCGCTTCGCCGATCACCGATGTGAATTTGAAACCGTGACCCGAAAAGCCGCAACCGATGACCACCTGCGGATGTTCCGGATGCCGGTCGACAACGAAATTGCCGTCCGGCGTGCGTGTATACATGCAGACGCTGCTCTTCACCGGCACCGGAGAGACATCGGGCATCGCGATCGCGAGAAACTTTTCGAAGCCGGCGTAGTCGCGCGGCGTAACGGTACGATCGACCGTCAGCGGGTCGACAACATCCTCGCCGCCGGCATGATCGGCCATCTTCAACGTGCGACCGTCGCGACAATGAAATCCGTAAAACTCACCCCACGGCAGATCGTAAAAATAACATGTTCCCGGTGAAAACAGCGGGCTGTTCTCGTTACGAATCGGAAACCAGAACAATGTCTTGCGCACCACTTTGAGCGGAATGTTGAGCGACGATAACACCTGCCCCGCCCACGGACCGGCCGTCATCACCAGCCGATCGGCCGTGTAGCGACCGCGATTTGTCTCAACCGCAACGCTGGCGCCCTCCGGCTTCCAGCTGATGACCGTTTCGTCGCCGTGCAGTTCGGCACCAAGCGAACGTGCGAGATCGAGATGCGCCCGTTGGCAGTCATCGATTAAAAGGTAACCCGCCTCGTGTTCCAGAAACACATCGAACCCTTCAGGGAGTTCAAAACCGGGAAACCGATCGCGAAAATCTTCGCGCGGCACGATTTCATGCCGCAGATGATGCAAACGAGCCGCCAGTTTGGCCCCGGTGATCGTCGACCCTTCCGGCGGTGCCGCGAAGAACAGGCCGGTTTCGTAGTACAACTTTTGCGACGTTCGCTCTTCCAGCTCGTGCCACAACCGATAGGCATTCTGCACCAGCGGCACATAATCGACATGTTCGTGATACGCCTTGCGGATCATTCGCGTCTCGCCGTGCGAACTCCCTTTATCGTGCGGCGGCTGAAACCGATCGATGCCGAGCACTTTCACGCCACGAGATGCGAGATGAAAGAGCGCCGAACTTCCAAATCCGCCACAGCCGATGACGATGGCGTCGTAGTGTGAAGACATGGTGGGGGTCAGGGGTTGGAGGAGAGTTGTTCGGAATGCCGAATGTCAAATTAAATCGGAATGCCGAATGACCGAGCATATACAGAGAACCGTTCGTCGTCGCCGCTTCGACATTCGGATCTCGACAATCGACATTATTCCGCAGCGAGATTCACACGCACGATCTCTTCGTCGTTTCTGGCGAAGACGCTTTTCATCGCAAACGCGGGGTGCGACCAGATCGTCATGCGGCGTTGTACCTGTCGCGTCGGCTTCACCAGCAGCGCACGGCTGATTTCTTCATAACCTTTGGGAGACAAATTCGCGATGATCAGTTCGCCTTGTTCGTTATGAATAAAATAGCGATCTTCGTGAGGAACGATAAATGCATTCCACCATCGTCCTTCGCCGGTCGCTTTGAACGTTTCCCAGATTCGTTTGCCGGTGTGCACATCGAGGCAGCGAAGCTGACCGTAACTGCAAACGCCGTAGATGTAATCTTCGTTCATCCACGGGATATTGATGATCGGATGCAGACCGTCGGTGTTTTGTTCGCTGTTGCTGTTTCCCGCCCAGACGACGTTCGCTTCATCGGGTGCGGTGATTTCTATCATCCGCGGGCCGTTGTAAAAACTCGCGACGAACAATTTGTTGCCGACCAGCCGTGGCGTTGCGATCGACAGTCCCGCCTTGACCGAGTACGGCACATCCCAACGCAGGTGCCCGTTATCGGGATTAAGCGATGTGACGGAACTGGGATGCCAGATGATCAAATGCCGCGTTCCGTCGATATCAAAAATCACCGGCGGGGCGTAACCGATCTCGGCGTCATCGAGCGACCGCCACAACTCTTCACCGGTCTCTTTGTTGAAGCTGACGACCAAAGCTCCCGATCCGCCGACCAGTGTAATCAACTGGTCGCCGTCGACCAGAGGCGATGCGACCATCCCCCACGAAGGCAATTGCGTTTTGTATTCGCTACGAAAATCCTTTTTCCACAATACGTCACCGCTGATTTCGTCGTAGCAATACATGTCTCCCATCGCGCCGATCGTATAGACGCGACCGTCTTCCACGACTGGCGTCGATCGCGGACCGGCGGGATAACTCACTTCATAAAGGCACGGATAAGCATGTTGCCAGATCACATCGCCAGTCTCGGCGTCGAGACAGAACACGCGCTCGACTTGCTTTTCGAGTACGCGATCGGTGATAAACACCCGTCCGTTCGCGACGGCGGGACCGGAGTACCCTTCGGACAACGGCGTCGACCACATCCGCGGTAACAACCCGTCGGTCTTGAATTCCTTGACGATCCCCTTTTCTCGCCACACCAGATCGCGCTGCGGCCCCCCCCACTGTGGCCAATCGTCGGCTTGCAATGAAGCAGAAAACGACAACAAACCGATCACCGCCGCAATGCCGCAAAAGGTTTGATGGAACTCCCGAAACGAATTGCCATTTATCATCAGAGGTCTCCGATCGTATTCTGTAGGAAGGCGGGCTTCAGTCTGCGCAAGACGTCGTCAGTAACAACAACGTCTCCGGGTTCGACTTCTCAACCGATGACGTATTCTAGTCAATCGTTCCGGCGGCGAACAGGTGCGGAAATCACTGTCGTTTTCATCTGTTGTCCGCTCAGACGTCGTCTCAGTCGGCGGAGGCGCATTCGCTTGTGCGATTTCGGCTTGCCTGTAGGTAATCACGGCCCACGGATCATTTGGATGCACGTCCGCATCGACATAGTTCGACAAATCGCGAATGGCGATTACCGTAAATCCGTTAAGATGCAGATATCGCATATAAACTTCGAATAACTCTTCGGGCGTATGTACCCACGGGTGTTCTCCCTCGGGAACGCCATGAAATTGCAGCACGGCGATACGGCCGTCCTTCGCTTTATTGACCGCCTGTATGAAATTTCCCAATTGCCAATCGGGTCGGGCGTCGCCGGCAGAGGGAATCAACAGCGGATCGTCGAGCGTCGGTTGATAAGCGACCCCTTCGCCATAGTCGTACGGATATTCCGGCGCTCCTCCCCGCCGAGCGAAACGAATGCCATGCTCGTGCAACACCGGCAGTGCTTCGAGTGCCAGACTGTTCCCCGGCCACGCAAACGACGTCGGTTTCGGGATACCGAACTCTTCGCACTTCGCATCGATGCCGCCGAGTTGTTCTTCGAGCAATTGATAATTCCCCGGCGTCACGCTCATATGATCGCGTGTGTGATTGCCGATTTCGAAACCGTCATCGTGCAGTTCGCGGATTTCGTCCCACGTCATATAATCGGTCTTGTTGGTCGTAAAGGTAAATCCTTCGGTGATAAAAAACGTCGCGCCAAATCCATACTTTTTCAGAATCGGCCGTGCGATCGTGTAATGCGATTTGACCGAATCGTCAAACGTGAGCACGACAAGTTTATCGGGAATCGGTTCGAGAGCATGGGCAATGTTCGCGGTCAACAACGTCAACGCGAATGCAAACGTAAGAGCATTAACCCTCTCCCTCTGGGAGAGGGCAGGGTGAGGGTGTCTTTTGCCTTTTCTGTCATCGCGATTCGTCATGTTCGATTCTCTTTGAAAGACACCCTCATCCGACCTGCGGCTGCTTTCTCTCGACGGGAGAAGAGTTTCCTGTTCTCCGTGCTAGCGCTCCGCTTGCCGTCGCGGCTAACCCCTGACACTTGACTCTCGTCTCTCGACTCTTGACTATAACGCTATTGTACCGCCAATCATAAAAAGGACCGCGCGACATGAGCGACATTAATGGACTGTATCAAGAACTGACCGAGAAATTAAAGCAAGTCTCGCTACTCGGCTCGTGTGCCGGCGTGCTCGGGTGGGACGAGCAGACCTGTCTGCCGCCGGGAGGCGTCGAACATCGGGCCAATCAGCTTTCGCTACTCGCCGGCATGGTCCACGAGCGGGCCACCTCACCGCGCATAGGCGAACTGCTCTCGTCGCTCGAAAAGTCGGGGCAAATCACTCCCGACGGCGACGACGATCGCTCGGCGAACGTTCGCGAAGCCCGGCGGAGTTACGACCGTTCGGTCAAACTCCCTCGCCGACTCGTTGAAGAACTCTCGCGCGTGACGAGTCTTGGCCAACAGGCGTGGATCGAAGCCCGTAAGAAATCGAACTTCGCCGAATTTCTTCCCTGGCTCGAACAGATCGTCACCCTCAAACGCGAACAAGCGACCGTCCTCGCGACCGGCGACGGACCGGCATACGACGCCTTACTCGATGAATTCGAAACCGGTGCGACGACGGCAACGGTGAAAGCGGTGTTCGACCCGTTGCGCGTAGAACTCGTGCAGCTTGCCGCGGCGATTCGCGACTCGGGACGGACGCCGCGAACCGACGTGCTGAAGCGCAGTTACCCCGTCGATCTGCAAAAAAGTTTTGCGATCGATGCCGCCAAAAAAATCGGTTTCAGTTTCGAGGACGGACGCCTCGATGTCGCGGCTCATCCGTTTTGCAGCGGAATGGGGCCTGGCGACTGCCGATTGACCACGCGCTACGACGAACACGATTTTCCTCAGGCGTTCTTCGGCGTCATGCATGAAGCGGGACACGGCATCTACGAACAAGGGCTCGACCGCACCGCTTACGGCATGCCGCTCGGTGAAACCGTCTCGCTCGGCATCCACGAATCGCAATCGCGCATGTGGGAAAATTTCGTCGGCCGCAGCTATGCCTTCTGGGAACATTTTTACGCTCCGCTACAAAAGACGTTTCCGAAGGCGTTAAAAGGTGTCTCGATCGACGAATTCTATGCAGCAATTAACACCGTCGGTTCGTCATTTATTCGCGTTGAGTCGGATGAAGTCACCTACAATCTGCACATCATGCTGCGGTTCGAGATGGAACAACAACTCATCTCGGGCAAGCTGAAATGTAAGGATGTTCCCGAAGCGTGGAACACGCAGTTCGAAAACGACTTCGGGTTGAAAGTCCCCAATGATTCGCTCGGTTGCATGCAAGATATTCACTGGAGTGGCGGGTTGATCGGCTACTTCCCCACCTACGCGCTCGGCAATATGTATGCCGCACAGTTCTTCGTACACGCCGAGAAAGAGCTTGGCGATCTCAACGCGATGTTTTGCCAGGGAAAATTCGAGCCGCTGAAGAAATGGCTCAACGAAAAAATTCACAAGCCTGGCAAGAGGTACACGCCGCAGGAACTGCTTTTCCACGTCACCGGCGAACGCCTCTCCCCTACACCGTTGATCCAGCACCTGACCAAAAAATTCTCGGCGTTGTATGGGCTGTAGTTTTTTTGTTCGTGTTGTCATTAGCCCCTTCGGGGCTGAAATTCACCTGGTGTCGATAAACGCATTGCGATCGGCCGTTATTCACTCTTATGATCAATTCATCTTGTCATTTCCAATTCACGTTCATTGCTTTGCTTTGTACATTCACCATCGGTTGCGACAATGCGCCGGATGAATCGAACAGCCCAGCGCCTTCGTCGACCCCCTCCTCCAACATCACTCTCAATCTGCTCGCAGCGGCAAGCACGGTGAATGTTGCCGAAGCAATCGCGGCGGGGTTCGAGAAGAAGCACAGGGTAAATGTTAAAGTCGTCAGCGGCCCGTCGAATGCGCTTGCTCAACAGATCATCAACGGCGCCCCCGCCGATTTATTCCTCTCAGCGAGTACGAAATGGATCGAGCCGTTGCAGGAAAAAAAACTCATCGCCGAAACGCGGCCACTGTTGGGGAACACGCTGGTGATCGCGGTTCCGAAAAACAACCCTGCTGGTGTGACGTCGCCCGATGACCTCAAAAACGAACGGGTGCAGCGTATCGCCCTCGCCGGTGAAAATGTGCCCGCCGGCATGTACGCCGACGAGGCCCTCAAGACGCTAATGCTCTACGACGACCTGCTTGCCTCCGGAAAAATCGTCCGAGGGCACGACGTGCGGGTGACCCTCAGCTACATCGAGCGCGGCGAGGTCGAAGCGGGAATCGTCTATGTAACTGATGTCATCGGTTCGACGAAGGCCGAGGCCGTGTATTCTTTTCCCGAAGACGTCTCTCCCCTGATCGTGCTGCCGTTAACGCTGCTCAAGAATTCGCAACATCCGCAAGAAGCGAAACTCCTGTACGATCACATGAGTTCCCCCGATGCACAAACTGTTTACAAGCGACATGGTTTTTCGGCGCTGGCGAGCGAAGGCTAGCGCTCCGCGATGCGTCGCGGCTAAACGGTGACACCTATTTGCTCCCCGCGATTGTCCAGTGCCGGTCGGACGTCATCGTCGCCCATTCTTCGGGAAGCGAAATAGTGCGCAACATCTCGCGGACATCATCGACCGTGAGAGCCGCGTGCAGCGAATCGCGAAACATCTGCTGTTGATGGGCGTTTTCCTCACCCGCGTACGTCTTGATGATCTCATCGACCCGTTCGAGCGAATCGGGCCGGCAGAGATCGCGGACGAAAAACACACCACCTGGTCTGAGCACCCGCTTAATTTCCGCGAGCGCTTTTAACGGTTCAGGGATGTGATGGATGATGCTGTTCGAAACGACGGCGTCGAATTGATCATCGGGGAATGAGAAACGCTTGGCGTCTTCCTGCTGCAATATGATGCGGTCGGTCAGCCCGGCGGCGCCGACGTTGCGATGCCCGATCTTAAGCATCTCGATCGCCAGATCGACCGCGCGAACAGAACAGCGGTCGAACCGCGAACAGAGTTCAATCGGAATTAGAGCAGTCCCGGTCCCGACGTCGAGCAGATAAAGTTCTTCGTCGCCGAGTCGTTCGAGCCAGGGAATGAGATCACTGACGAAGGCGCGATTGACGTGGGAGTGATCCATCGAATCGTAATCGAGCGCTTCAAGCTCGGTATCCATCGCTTCGACTTCGAGAATTCGTTCGAGCATGGAAAGTCTTTCCGTAGATCAATTTCCTTCGGACAGGGATATTCCTCTATGTGCCGGGATGAGGAAACAATCTCTTTATTCTTCGAAGATCATCGTCTTTGCGAATTGAACAGCCCGTGTGAGATCTCCCACGCGATCGTCACCCTGGGTACGATCAACGACGAGCCAGCCACTAAATTCGCTTTCATGAAACAGTGCGAAGAGTTCGTTCCAGTCGAGTTCCCCCCGACCCATCGGGACTTCGATTCCGAGTCCATCATAATCTTTCTGGCCGTCGCGCAGGCGGTATTGCACAATCCAGGGATGCAGCATGCGCAGCGTCTCAGTCGGACTCTGCCCGTTAAACAGAAAATTGACCGGATCATAATTAACACCGATCGGCCCCTGATTAATTTCCCTGAGTAATTGCGCGAGTCCCTGTGGGTTGTCTCCTGTCGGTAAGATCGCCGGTGTGATGCCGATGTGATTTCCGAACCTCACCAAATCGTTGAGGATGTTTCGCAAGAGTTCGTAATCGGCCGACGCCGGGTCGCTCGGGATTTTTCCGACGCGGATCGTCAGAATTCGGCAGCCGAGCTGAAATGCGAACTGCATCGCCTCGCGCGTCGCTTCGAGCCGGGCATCCATGCCGGCCTGTTCGATGTACGGATGTCTGGTGATAAAACTCATCGCGGCGATTTGCAGATTGCGTGCTTTAAGTTCCTGCACAAATTGCCGCCGACCGGTGTCGGACAGCGAATGAGGCGGCAACTGCTTTCTCGCATCGAACTGGAGACCCGTGACACCCAGCCTTCGTCCCAGGTCGAGGAGTTCGCGGAGAGGCCGTTCCAGTCCGTCGACGGCGAGTCCGATTTTCATGCGAGCCAACATATCACTTTCAATCCTTGTTCTCGTCGAACGGTCGTATACGCATGTGGGCTTCCGAGTCGTTCGATCGAGTTATTGTGTTCTGTTTGTCAGATTCCGACTCGTCACATTCACTATCGCCGGAGTAATCGTCACAAGCGGCGGATCGGTTGAGATCCGCATTCCGGGGCGTCGATGACACGATATAACAGATTCTATCGCGGCAGGACCAGCGACATGTGTCAAGGGGACGCTTTCATTATATCAGATCCCGACATCGACATTCTTCACCGTCGAGATTTCTTTTCGGGTGATGCGGAACGATGAACACGATTGTATTCGTTTGTTGTACCTCCCTGTGTGGGTATGCGGAGTTCCAACCGAGTGATCCGTTTTACGGGGCCGTTTCGGTGGATGGAGGAGCGTTTTCGTTCGAATCGACGCAAGATCGTGACTTTGACAATATCCCCGACGACTGGGTCCGGCGAAAAGGAGAAGGTTTCCCCGCATACGTGTATGCACAAATCGACCGTCAACGTGGCTACGACGGGCGGCAGTCGCTTCGTTTCGACGTCAACGGCGGAAAAGCGGTCATGTATTCGAACGTGATCGACATCGATCCCGGGTTTTCGTATGTCTTTCACGGCGTCATCCGGACTCAGAGACTGAAGAACTCTGCTGCAGCGTATACCGTGTCGTTTCTGAACCATAAACGACAACGAGTGCAACGCTATGTCTCCCCTGTGGTGAGCGGGACCCATCAAGGTTGGGTCAACGTCCGAATCGACACGATGCTGCCGAAAGCCGATGTTCGTTTTGCTGTTATCGGGTGTCATTTGCTGCAGGGAGAGAAACTCGACATTCAGGGTTCGGTCTGGTTCGACGATATCTGGCTGGGACGGTTACCTCAACTCAAGCTCGAAAGCAATTTCTCGACACGGTTTCGTGAACGGGATGCCGATGTGAACATCACATCAATCGTCAGCGGTCTCGATACCGAGCGCCAGTACGAGCTTCAACTCAAGATGTTTAACAACGCCGACGTACTCTTGAAAGAAGAACGTCAACGGCTGGAAATGGACGAACCCGAGCCGGCCGTTATCGACGACGGTTCCACGCCGGCCATCAAAAAAATCGCGAGCGAGAAAACGAATCATTGGAAACTTGCTCCACAAGATTACGGGTTTTACCGCGTCGAATCGATACTGCTGCGCGACGGCGATCCCATTCTGACGGAACAATCGACGTTCGCCGTTATTGACATGGTTCACGATACCAGCCCCGGTGAATTCGGCTGGACGATCGCTCAGGGTATCAACGAACAACGACTCGAAGAACTCCCGGCGGCGGCGGCACAAGGGGGTATCAACTGGCTGAAATATCCCCTGTGGAAATCGGTATTCGACGCCGACCCGCTGCTGGCGACGAATCTATCGCAAAAATTCGAATCGCTGCAATACCAGGGCATATCGACGGTCGGCCTGCTCGACGATCCTCCCTCCGACATTCGCAACCAATTCGCCGAGAACTGGACAGGAATCGGCGAAGTTTTTTCGCTTCCCTCTTCGTTCTGGTCTCCGTCGCTGATTCAGGTGATGGCGCGATACTCATCGCAGGTGCATCATTGGCAATTGGGGGGCGAGCACGATTACAGTTTTGTCGGCATCAGCCCGTTACCGTCGATCCTTGAAAACGTCAAACACGAACTCGATCGCGTGGGACGCGACACGCTGGTCGGGATGAGCTGGAACTGGCAGTCACCGTTGCCCGAACGAGGAACGATGCGCAACGGTTTTCTTTCCCTCAGCAGTTCGGCCGACGAGTCTCCTGAAGACTTGAAAACAAGACTCGATTCGACTGCGAAATCCGATATTCCCCGCTGGGTTCTTATTCGACCCGTCGATAAATCGACAACGCAGACCAAAGATGATCTTGCGACCCGAAACGGCGATCTCATCAAACGCATGCTGTATGCAAAAATCGGCGGAGCCGACGTCATCTTTGCCGACGATGTCTTCAATAAAGAACACGGGATGATGAATCCCGACGGTTCCCCCACGTTGCTGTTTCTCCCATGGCGGACCACATCGCTCGCCTTGAAGGGGGCGCAGTTCTTAGGATCGTTTGACCTACCGGGGGGTAGTACCAATTATGTCTTTGCACGAGACGATGAAGCCGTCGTCGCCATCTGGAACGACCGGCCAACGACCGAAGTCATCGCGCTGGGGAGCGCAGCCGAGGCTTACGACGTGTGGGGGATGAAGCAACCTCTCTCCACACTCGATGCGACACAGAATCAGGAGATCTCGGTGACTCCCTTGCCCCTCATCATTCGACATTGTTCCTCTCCGTTGGTTCGATGGATCATGGCGGCTCACCTCGAAAAGGGCCGGCTCGCCAGTCGTACCACCGAACAGGAAGACGCTTTGATCGGCGTCAATACTTTCGATCTGGGGGTCAACGGTAAGATCCGATTCAATGTTCCACGGGAGATTAACGGTAAACCAAAAAACTGGGACATCATCCCTCACGACGGATGGACGTTTCAAATCGCCCCCGGTGAAGAGTATCGACTGCCGTTGCGATTGACTCTTCCCCCGAACACCGGTCAGGGAATAGAAGACGTGACTGTCGATTTCGATATCAACGCCGACGTACGATATGTCTTCCGCGTCTATTACCGCTATCAGGTTGGATTGGGAGACGTAACGATGCGCGTCGTCGAGCGGGTCAATACCGTCAAGAATCAGCTGGAAGTCGAACAAATCATCACCAACAATACCTCTCCCGCCGAAGTCCTGGATTTCAATTGCAGTTTGCACATCCCCGGTGAACGACGTCAGAAAAAGCTTGTCACCAATCTCGGAAAAGGACAGGATCGAAAAACGTTTCTCCTCCCTCATGCCGACGCCCTCATGGGTAAGGAACTCTGGTTAAGGGCCGAGCAAATCGGCGGCAGCCGCATTCTCAACTATCGCTGGATGGTCGGTGACCATATCGAAATTCTCGAATCCGACCCTCGAAACGACGAGGAATTCACCAACAGGCCCGCCACTGTGAACAACACCGGCACGCGAACGCTAATGCCTTAAGGTGACTTGCCATCTGCGATGAGATTCGAGACAGTGGAGCGCAGGAATCTCTTTCATTCTCGCCGACGGTAACTTTCATGCTGCATATTAATGACGTCATCGATTATCTCTCGCGACTGGCACCCCTGTCACTTGCCGAAACGTGGGACAACGTCGGACTGCTCATCGGCGATCGGTCTCGGCCGGTACAACGCGTGATGACCTGCCTGACAGTGACCGAAGATGTCGTGCGCGAAGCAGTCGAACGGGGCGTGCACCTGATTGTCTCGCATCATCCCGTTTTGTTCCGTCCCGTGCAAAAGCTGACCGCCGATGAACCGGAAGGGCGATTACTGCTGATGATCTTGGAAGCAAAGATCGCCGTCTACAGCCCGCATACCGGATACGATAATGCGGAAGAGGGAATTAATCGTCAGCTTGCCGAACAACTCGAGCTCACCGGAATTCAGCCCCTTCGCCCTCTCTCCGATTCGCCTCCGCATACTGCAAACGATCTGTGCGGCGGTGGCCGATGCGGAACGTTGCCGCAACCGCTGAAACTCTCCGAACTGCTCGACGTAGTCAAAGATCGACTTGCCATTAACCGTCTGCAATTCACGGGGAACTCCGACGATCGCATTGAACGGCTCGGCATTGCCTGCGGATCGGCGGCAGAATTCATTCGCGACGCCGTCTCTCAGCAATGCCAGGCTTTGTTGCTGGGAGAAGCGCGGTTTCATTCACTGCTCGAAGCCGAGTCGGCGGGACTGACCCTTATTCTTGTCGGTCACTATGCGTCGGAACGTCCCGCCGTCGAACGCCTCGCTGACACAATCGGCCGGGAGTTTGCGTCGCTCGAGGTCTGGGCGAGCGCAAATGAACGCGATCCGCTGCGCTGGACATGACGGCAACATCTGACGCATCAATAATGCGCAGTCACGTGCTATAATGTCGTGGCACATGGAACGACGCCTCGATTTGAAGATTTCGAGAATGGTTTCAAGACCCAAAGCTTAAGAAGTTATATCACTGCATTCGAAAGGATTACCGGCGATGAATCGACCGACGCTGCTTACGTTGTGGACCCGTGCCATGAGGTTACGGTGTCCCCGCTGCGGCGAGGGGCGGATGTTCGCCAACTGGTTCAAGATGCATCCGGCATGCGATCACTGCCAGTTCCGATACGAGCGGGCGCCCGGATTTTTTCTCGGCTCGGCCTACATCAATTACGGGCTGACGGGCATGCTGGTGACCATCACCTATATGATCCTCCATTTCGGTTTTCAGGTCGAGAATCCCGATTTAGCCATTCCGTTGGGAACATTTGCCGTCTTGTTCCCGCTCTTTTACTTTCGTTATGCACGGGCTCTCTGGCTGGCGATGGATTGTTTTATCGATGTCAACGTGCTGCGTGACGAATGAAGGCGATCTGGCGAAACGACGACTCTTCGTTTAGGATGCGGCAAACCGATTCACGCCCCTTTCGACAGCTTCATGATGACGACCGATGGTGACATGAACTCCAGCGATTACACAAATCGACCGATCGTTCGTCCCGCCGTGGGCAGCGATCTGCCGCAGTTACATGCGTTTCTGCAACCGTTTATCGAAGCCAAATGGCTGCTGCCACGCACTCAGGACGAACTCTCACAACTGTTGGGTGGTGGTTTCGTCGCCGACGTTGCGGGAACAATTGTCGGGTTCGCCGCCCTTGAGATCTACAGTTCAAAACTTGCAGAACTCCGCAGCCTTGCCGTCGCCCCCGACTGGCAACGACATGGTGTCGGACGAATGCTTGTCAATGCCTGCATCGACCATGCGACAGCGCGCAATATTCTCGAGGTCATGGCGATCACGTCATCCGAAGCGTTTTTTCGTTCGTGCGGTTTCGACTTTACGCTTCCAGGAGAGAAAAAAGCTCTATTTCTGCAAACCCGCCCCTTGTGAGAGCAGTGGTATCGATTTCTTATTATCGTGAAAAGAGATTCTTCACGGTTCTTCTTCCACCGGCACGATAATGAAGTCATTCGAGAGTTCTTGCGGAATGCGTGTCGGCAGACGTTTCGTAAGACTGATGTAAGCCCAGTTCGTCTCGGCTTTGGCGAGCGTCACGTCGTCACGCAGGCGTTTGATCTTGTACTTTCGCCGGCTGGTCACACGGGCGAAATCGGCGATCCAGGTGAGGACGATGATCTCATCTCCTACATAGGCCGATTGCAGGTATTCGATGGAATGCGACCTCGCAACAAAACCTTCGTTGCGGTCGCGATAACGTTCTCCCGGCCAACCTTGCGCCGCCGAGTGCCCGAGTGCCGCCGTCTGCATCCAGCGGATGAACTCGAGATTATTGACGTGCCCCTGCTCATCGATTTCGGTGGGAACGACCGTGTGAAGGTATTCGAAAATCGCGGGCATGGATATTGGGTCTTTCAACTCAACTAACGCTTCGTTCTGCAAAGTCTGCGTGCGTCGCGGCAAACTCATGAAAAAAACTTTACTCCCCCTCCTTAACTCTCCCTCTCCCCCACTTCTTCTTTACCACGGATGCAACACGATTTTTCCTTGCAGCGTTCCAGCTTTGTTAAGCGTGTTTTCTTCTTGTAATCGATGAGCTTCGGCAGCATGAGTCAATGGAAACGTCGCGCCGATCGGAAGCGTCCATTTCCCTTGATTGGCGAGTTCGTTCAAATCGTTCGCACAGGCACGCTGTTCGTCAGGGGTCGCATTAAACATCGCGAAGCCGCAAAGCTTGAGATCTTTCACATAGAACGGTCCGACAGGAAATTCAGGCCGCGCGGTGCGGCCCGCCATCAACACCATCCGTCCCCGTTTCGCCAGGAGTGACACCGTGCGGTCGAATGTCGGTTCACGCTGTGTTTCCCACCAGATATTGAGCCCGCCGTTGGCATCGGCGAATGACTTGATGTCGTCATCGAGCGAGGGCGAACGATAGTCGAGTACGCAATCGGCACCCCAATCTTCGCAGATTTTCTTTTTCTCGGCCGAGCCGACGGTCGCGATCACTTTCGCTCCTTTAGCTTTCGCGAGCTGTACGACCGCCGAGCCGACGCCACCGGTACCGCCGTTGATGAACACCACTTCGCCCGGTTTTAGGTTCGCGTGCAAAAACAATCCGAGATGTGCGGTAATGCCGACCAACGCGGCAGCCGCAGCCTCGTCGAATGATTGCTTCTCGGGGATCGGGTAAAGCCAGTCTTCATCGACAGCGGCGAACTGCGAAAACGACCCCTTCCGCCCGAACAATCCCTGATTACTCCCCCACACACGATCGCCTGGCTCGAAACGTTTGACGTTCGCTCCGCACTTTTCAACGACGCCGGCAAGATCACAACCGATTGTATAGGGAAATTCGATCGGCAGCGCAACGGCACCGCTGCGAATGTACGTGTCGATGGGATTGACGGCGACCGCATGAACTTTGATGAGTACCTGAGTCGCCGACGGTTCGGGCGACGGCTGCTCTCCGATTTGAATAACATTCGGTTCACCGGTTTGCGTGATGTAGGCGACTTGCATGATGATCACTCCAGTCGATTTGCGGGCAGATTAATCTTATGTTGATATGCCATCATCGTAATCAATGCACCGCGATATGCCAGCCCTGGGCTCTGAACCCCTGTCGGTTGCATCTCGCGACTACTCCGGCGATAGTGAAGGAGACCGTTTCTCGATCATATCCCTGAATTCACACACGGAGAACACCATGAGCACGCAGCATACTCACGACGATAACGCTTCTCTCGCCTCACAGCTCGGGCGCAGGGCTTTTCTTGCACTTTCGGCAACGGCAGCAGCCTCGGCGACCGCGAAAGCATTCGGTCGCGATTACGGACCCGATGCTCCCCCCGTGCGTTATCCCGAACCCGACGTGGTCGTGCTCGACGATCGCTTCAAGAAATACAAACTCGGTAACAGTCCCATTCTGCGACTGTATCACAGCCAGGATATGCTTTGGGCCGAAGGACCGGCGTGGAATGCCGTCGGTAAATATCTTTTGTGGAGCGATATTCCCAACAACATTCAGCTTCGCTGGCTCGAAGATGATGGACACGTGAGTGTCTTTCGCAATCCCGCCGGCAACAGCAACGGCAATACATTCGATTTTCAGGGACGCCAAATTTCGTGTCAGCATGGCCCGCGAAAAGTCGTTCGCTACGAACACGACGGCTCGGTCAGCGTGCTCGCCGAGAGTCATAACGGCACGACGCTAAACGGTCCGAACGATGCCGTCGTTCATCCCAACGGCGATATTTTCTTCACCGACCCCGGCTATGGCGGGCTGATGAACTACGAAGGAACCCGCGCCGACACAGACTCGGTGCAACCGTATCAGAAAGAAGCGATTTATCGTATCGACGCTAAGACCGGCAAAGTGGTTCAAGTCGCCGACGATATCTACAAGCCGAACGGTTTGTGTTTTTCGCCCGATTATAAATTGCTGTACGTCGCCGACACCGGAGCATCTCATTACCCTGATGCTCCGAAGAACATCAAAGTCTGGGACGTCGTTGGCGAGAAAAAACTCGAAAACGGTCGTGAGTTCACGTCGATGGAAATGGAAGTCAACGGCAAAAACGTCGCCGGGCTCGCCGACGGCATTCGCGCCGATGCCGACGGTAATGTCTGGGCGAGCGCCGGCTGGGTCGGTGACGGCTACGACGGCGTACACATCTTTGCGCCCGACGGCACGCGTATCGGACAGATCATCCTCCCCGAAATATGCAGCAACGTCTGCTTCGGCGGCTCGAAACGTAACCGCCTTTTCATGACCGGCAGCACGTCGCTCTACGCCGTGTACGTGGAGACGACCGGGGGACATATTACGTAAATCGAATGGTAGAATGTACGCAGATTTTCGCAGATGATAACATGTAGAAATAATTAGATTCTTCTTCGAATCTGTGCATATCTGCGTCAATCTGCGGACGATGAATTAAGAGAGGTTCGAGACGATGCGTGGTCTCCTCTTGGCGCTCGGCGTTCTCTGTTCGGTTGTTATGTCTGCGGAGACACTCTCCGCCGCCGATTCGCCTCCGAATGTCGTCTTCATCATCTCCGACGACCAAGGCTATACCGATTACGGGTTTCTCGGCAACAACGATGTTGCGACGCCTAACATCGATAAGTTAGCCGCGCAATCGCTCGTCTATCGCAGAGGATTTGTGACGACGAGTTTGTGCTGTCCTTCGCTGGCAACGATTATTAGTGGGCGGTATCCGCATCAGCACAAGATCACAGGGAACGATCCTCCTGTCCCGCGAGGAAGCGATGTCTCGGTGGAAGTAAAGCGGGCAGCCTTCCTCGCCGGACGCGAAGTGATGAACGGCTATATGGAAGCCGTGCCGACGATTCCCCGAGTGCTCGGCAAGAAAGGATACTTGAGTTTCCAGACCGGCAAATGGTGGCAGGGGAATTTTCGTCGTGGCGGTTTTACGCACGGTATGACGCGCGGCGAGCGTCACGGCGACGAAGGGCTCGACATCGGCCGCAAAGGGATGCAGCCGATTTTCGACTTCATTGCCATGACGCAGAAAGAACAAAAACCGTTTTTTCTCTGGTATGCGCCAATCATGCCGCACACACCGCATACTCCGCCGCAGCGTCTGCTCGACAAGTACATCGACAAGACCGATTCGATTCACATCGCCCGCTACTGGGCCATGATCGAGTGGTTTGACGAAACGTGCGGCGAGTTGCTCGATCATCTCGACGAACAGGGGCTCGCCGATAACACAATCGTCGTCTACCTCGCCGACAACGGCTGGATTCAAAGCCCTGATGTGGCGGCGTTCGCTCCGAAGAACAAGACGACACCCTACAATTATGGAACGCAGACCCCGATCATGATCCGCTGGCCGGGGCATGTCTCACCGCGGATGTCGGACGAATCCGCCTCGTCGATCGACCTGATGCCGACGATCTTGGACGCTCTGGGCATTGTACGCCCCGAAGGCTTACCCGGTCTCAATCTGCTCGATCACGAAGCGGTTGCCGATAGGAAAACGATCTTCGGCGAGTCGTTTTTGCATACGGGAGTCGACTTAGTAAACCCCGCTGAAAATTTGCTCTGGCGCTGGGTGATCGACGGCGAATGGCGGTTGATCGTGCCACGAACATACCGCGCGACCGGACGGATGGCCGAAGTCCCCATCGATCGTTGGGTCACGCCCGATCTGGAGGCGAATCTGAAAACCGCGAAACCCGAGTTGTACCGCATCGCCGCCGACCCATTCGAAGAGCACAATCTCGCCGCAGATCATCCCGCTGTTGTTGCCGAATTACTGTCCAAACTGGACGACATGTGGCGGCCCGAAATCGCAAGTTCACGTGAATAAGGCAACAGCTAACGTCTCCGGAGGAAAGTGACATTCGTTGTCGTACCGGCAGCTGAGTTTCTTCGACACGTTGCACGATTAGAGGACGAAAACACTTCATTTTAGAAAATCGGTCGACGTGGTTGACTTTTTGAGTCAATTCATGTGAGAATGATTTATAAGAAATACCGAACTTGAGTATTCATGTCCCAACTGGGAGGATGTCTTGAATGCTTATAGTCGGTGTTTCGGTGAGTGAGCGGCACATAAACATACATGTTGCCCCGCATGTTAAACCTTGCGGCATACAGCGAATATAAACAATTTAATGTCGCGTATCCGATTATTCACCGTCAAGTACACGGCGTGCCCGAGACGATGAGTGAAACAATCCTTTGGCGGGCGATGCAATGTGACGGTTGTCACGACTGTTTTCGGCCATACAATTGATGGGTTAGGCCCGTCGATACTTCACTCGATATTCAGCTCGACGTTTGTCTTTTCCTCACCGTAGATAACCGGGCTGTAAGGTGTTTTCATATGAATTCCCACGCCCATCCAAAATCCTGTTTGCTGGTCGGTTATTGCGGCAATGGAAACATCGGCTCCGAAGTCCGGATGATCACCATTATCGACGATCTTCGCATCGCTTACGGGGACGATGTCAAACTGACCGTTGTCTCTCAAAATCGCAAGAAGACGTTGCAAATCATCTCCGAGACCGAGACGTTGCGGGTTGTTGAAATCCCCTTCCAGTTTCCTCTCTTTTTCGGTTGGAAAGTCGCAGGTGAAATTCGTCGTCACGATGCCACCCTGCTGATCGAAGGAAGTACCTTTAAAGATAACTGGAGCAGTTGGCTGCTCTATGCCTATTTGTGGACCGTGCTCGCCGCTCGCATGTTTCGCAAAACGTGCATCGCCTATGCCGTCGACGTCGGCGACATGTCGCGGCTTAATCAGTGGCTCACGAAGTCGGCGTGCTCCAAGATCGATTTGATGATCACACGAACCGAAATCGCCCGACAGCGCCTGCTGAAGATGGGGATCACATCCCACGTGCATGCTTATACCGATACCGCCTTCAGTTATTTCCCAGATGAATCAAATGCCTTCGCCCCCACGACGATTCCACTTGCCGCCGATGAAAAGGCGACGATTGTCAAAAAGAAATCCGAAACAACGCGCAAGAAAATCGGGTTGGCAGCGGTGGAGTTTTACCACTGGCCCGTCAAGTTGAAGCTGTTTGGTCCGAAGAAGGACTGCTACCGTTGGCCGTATTTCTTCACCTGGACCGACGAACGCCGCGCGAAGAGCCGTCAACTCGTCGAGACCTACGTGCGGTTCGTCACTGATTGCGTTATGCAGCGCAAAATGGACGTCACGCTGATTGCCATGGAAGAACTCGATCGCGGCATCTGCGAGCAGGTACTCGCCGGGCTACCGACCGAAGTGCGCGAGCACGTTGACACGGCATTTTCGGGGAACGTTTTGCCGGCACAAATGGTACCGTTGCTGCGGCGGCTCGATTACCTGGTGACTTCACGTTATCACGCTTGCGTGTTGTCGATGGCGGGATCGGTACCTCAGATGGCGATCTGTCACGACGAACGCCTCGAATCGATCTACGAAGAACTCGGCATCGATGAAGATTATCTGATCGATTACCGCGATCCGCACCTCGAATCGAAACTGCACGAAACGTTCGCACGCCTCGTCGACAACAGCGATACAATGCCGCGGACATTACGAAAGCGTCACGACGAATTCTTCGTCCCGCGCTGTGCGGCCAATCGTACAGCCCTCGTCGGCCTCGGCCACATCGAAACTTCTCACAAAGCGGCGTAACCATCCTGACAGATTTTGTGACGTAAATCGTGTCAGGCCGCAGGTTGCCGGTTGATACCCGGCTCCCATCGATTAGACTGAATGAAGGTTTACACTTCTTCCAGCCTCGCGAATGGGAATCAGGTGCCGCATGAGACTCAACATTGCGCCGCGCGTTCGAACGCTGACAGCTTTGGTATCGATCGTACTTACATTTGCTTCATCCGCATTCGCCGATGAATTCGAAATCCCCGAAACTCTCGACAACTGGCAACGCCTGTCCGCAGTCGACGAACGTGTTATCGATCCTTTCACCCAAACCGACATCGGTAAGACGAGAAAAGGTTGGTTGACGATCATCCCACAGTCGAACGCCTGGTATCAGGATTTTCGCGGTGGTTTTCTGTTCGGTGAAGTTGAGGGAAATTTCACCATCACCACGCGCGTTCGCGTCAGCAGTAAGAACGGCGAGGGCTTGCCTCGGTCGTCGTATTCTCTCGCGGGATTATTGCTTTGCGTCCCTCGCGACATCACGCCGCAGACCTGGAAGCCGGGGGAAGAAAACGCTCTCTTCTACGCGTTCGGGACAACCGACCGCCCCGGTAACGTGCAGTTTCAATCGATGAATACGGTCAGCAGCCAATCCGTAATCGAACGAAGCGATGCCCGCTCAAACGAAGCGATGTTAAGA
This sequence comes from Planctomycetota bacterium, assembly GCA_027618475.1. Taxonomy (GTDB): domain Bacteria; phylum Planctomycetota; class Planctomycetia; order Planctomycetales; family Planctomycetaceae; genus JAQCEJ01. The sequence continues at coordinate 36,099 of JAQCEJ010000010.1, forward strand.
CTCGTCCGCATCGATTCGTCTCTGTTTCTGATGAGAAGCACAAGCGGAGACGATTGGGAGATATCATCGCGATATACGCGAACCGATTTTCCCGAACGGTTGCAGGTGGGACTGATCGCCACCTCCGACTGGCCCTCATGCGAAGCTGCCGGCATCGAACGCTACAATCGTCAGGGAGTTGAGCAAGGGAATGCCGATCTGATGGCGCAGTTTGATTATGTACGTTGGCAGCCACTCGGTCTCGATGAGCCGGTTCGCAGCCGAATCAGCAGCGACCCCAGTGCCGTCGATAGCGGAGCATTGATATCGGTTCTCAAAAACGCGGCACCGATGAAGGTCGCGGGTTCGTTTCCCGACCCAGACAAGGCGAAGCGAAAATCGTCGACGACTCCGAATCCGACCCCAACGAAACCGAAAGAGAACGACCGTTCGCGCGATGATCTCGCCAAACTCAGCGATGAATTCGACGACCCCGAGACACTTAAGAATTGGCTCCGCGTGTATCACGAAGAAAAATCAAATGCCGACCAGCTACAAAAGTTTGATATAAACGCCACGACGAAGGGTTGGATGACGCTCGTCCCTTTTACGAGTTCGTGGTATCAGGATTATCGTGGCGTACTCGTGCATAAACGGGTGAAAGGAGATTTCATCGCAACGGCGAAACTGCACACCGCCGGGCGATCGGGGCAGAACGCACCCGACCGTCATTTTTCGCTCGCGGGGATCATGGTCCGCACGCCGCGAAACGTCACATCGCAAACCTGGCGGGCGGGGCAAGAGAATTACATTTTCCTCTCGCACGGCAGCGCGAATCAGCCGGGGCGATATCAATTCGAGGTGAAGACGACGATCAACAGCGATTCGCAGCTTGAAATCAGCGATGCATCGTCGGCCGACGCCGAGATTCGCGTCGTTCGCATCGGCGCGCACTTCATCACGCTGCTGCGTGAACCCGAGCAGAACTGGAGAGTGCATCGCCGGTATCGTCGCCAGGACATGCCCGCCGAGCTGCAAGTCGGTATCACGGTCTACACCGACTGGCAAAATGTCGAACGCCTGCGCCCCGAGCAACACAACCGTACCGTCATCAAGAACGGCAATCCCGATCTGGTGGCGTCGTTCGATTATTTTCGGTTCGCCCGGCCGAAGATTTCAGAAGAAGTTGCAAGGCGAAATTGGTCCAACACCAATGAGGTTTCTGACGTAGAGGTGCTAAGAGCGTTTGGGGATGCGGTCGAATGATCGCGGTCTGAGCCTTGGGATAGATTTAGCGATGGAAGCCGAATCAATATGGAAGAACACCTTTCCGCCGCCGAACAAGCCGAGCGGACGTTGAACCCACACAAGCCACTATTCATTCGCCTGCTGCAATGGAAGTTCGTCATCCCGTTCATGATTGTGCTAACGCTGGTCACCGGACCGCTCGTTTACCGCAGCTATGTGCTCAACGGCATTCCCGACATCGGCGACCCGTTCGACGTCGAGGCGTTTGGGACCGTGAATCTCCCCGATACCGAGAACGCGCGTGTCGAATACGAAGCGGCGATGGCCTTGATTGTGCAGTTGCCGACGGGTTCTGGTGTCGACACCGAGTTGAATAGAGCACTGGACAATGGCTGGGACTACGCCAGTCCTGCGATCCGGAAATGGCTCGACGACAATCGCCCGGCAATGAAACAGTGGAAACGGGGTACCGCAAAGCCCGATTTTCTGTATGTGCAACCCAAAGATTTGAACATCGCCACGCTGCTGCCGCTCATTCAAGAAATGCGAACGTTCGCGCGACTCGCCCAGCTTGAAACATCGCGGCTGCTGGCGGAAGGCAAACCCGACGAAGCCTGGGACTGGGCGCGAGCCGTGTATCTATCAAGTCGTCATCTTGGTCAGCACGGCGTGGCGATCGAACGGTTGGTGGGAATCGCCATTCATGCCATGTGCATCAACAACATGATGATGATCGCCCAACACCCGGCGACCACCGAAGCGCTGCTGCAAGACATGCTACAGGAACTTCAGAATCAATACGCCAGCACAGCGGCGAATTCGACGATGATGAAGTGCGAATACATGATGATGATCAATACGATCCGCGATCCGAAAATGATGCAGGAGATGCTCACGCCGTTCGATTTTCGCTCTCCGGCGGATCGAGTGTACTATGAACTCGTGCGCGTCTTGCGGATCGAACCGATATTGTGCCGGTTAGTCGCTCAACAGTACTGGGCCAATGTCCTCGACCAGATCGACCTTCCGTTGCAGCAACAACAAGGCCGTACAGGCAGGCTTGATCTGTTCGAGCGCGATCCCGCGAAAAGCTATCCTGCCGATCGACTGACTCCCGCTGAGATCGATCACTATTTTATGAAATCATTCCTCGCCCGAAATTTCTTGCCGGCGATAGCGCAACTCGACACCGCCTGCTTGCGCGAAACGAGCCGACAGCGCGCGTTTGAACTCTGTCTCGCCGCACGCATCTATTCTCTGCGAAACGGCGTTTATCCTGCCGATGCCAACGACCTGGTCTCGGCGGGAATTCTCACCGACGTACCAATCGACCCGTATTCTCGCACAGGCGAAAAGATGCGGTATCGACATGACGGCGATGAAGTCTTCGCCTGGAGCATCGGCGAAGACGGCATCGACGAACTTGGCGTCTACGTTGATTCCGACAACGGCGCTCAAAGTCAGAACGACATCGGCCTCGTTCTCGGCCGGGAAAAAGACGTCAGCGTCGAGGCTCAAAAGCCGTAAAGCGAAATCAACCTCCGCCGACGAGAGTAACAATTTCGATGTGGTCGCCCGGCTTTAGTAGGCACGCCGCGTGCTCTATGCGGGGGACGAGTTCGAAGTTTCGCTCGACCGCAAGATACTTCGGATTAAGTTTCAGTTCGGCCAATAAGTCGGCGATGTTCGCTCCGTCGGTGATGGTGCGGGGCTCGCCGTTAAGTTGGATTTCCACTCGTGTTATCTCGTCTGTTGCGCCGGGATGATCTCGAAACAATACGGACATTGTCGCAGATCGCGGAGAGCGCCGCCAGTTGTCTGAGCGTGGCGAGACCCTCAACTTTGAATCCGGGCTCACAGTGGTTCGTTACAATGGTATGTGGTTGTGGGGAGTCAGACTTTCGTAACGGTTCGCGACCAGCAGAACGTACGATAGCGTTCGATCTTGATGTCGTCGTCCCAGAACTCGACGGGTAACCCTGCCTTTTTCTTGAGGTGATTCATGAATTCCTGCTTATCGGGACACATTTTCCAGACCGAGGGGAGCAACGTTCCTCGGTGACGTCCCAACGTCAGCGTCAATCCATCGACGCCGGGTTGAATCAGTTCGAGCAGATGCGGCTCTGATGTAAAACGAATTGGCTCGGGAAGCGTGAGCAGCGAAATCTGTACGTTCAGCCCGGGGAGTTCGGCGACCTTCAAGGGTGAAAATCGAGGATCATACGCCGCTGCCGAGAACGCGTTGTGAGCCACGTCCTCGACCAGAGGAAACCGGGGCAACAAGCTCCCCATACAGCCGCGCAATTCCCCTTGACGTCGAAGCGTAACGAACGTGGCCCGCTGTTCGAGGAGATGGGGTGGGACATCATCTCGATTCACCTCTCGTTCGCGCCCTGTGTTGACGAACTCGACGAGCGACGCTTCGGCGATGTCGAGCAATATTTCCCGATCTCGACTGTTCAGTTCAGTCGTTGGCGATGATGGTCCGTTCTGATACATCCTTTATCCAATCTCTCGTCATTTCATCCCACGGCAAAGCTGCCATAGCCGACGACCTTGTCGTGTCCACCGGCGGTATCGCCTGAATTTCTTAAATCGAGAACGGTGACCGGGAGCTTGTGTTCGCGCGCGGCGAGTAACATGCCGCCGATCGCCAGATATCCACAGGCCCGCTGCGGTGTCAACGCTTCGACATTTTGTGAACAGATGAGATCCGCCGTGGTCTGGTCGATGCGTTTTGCGGCGTCGCGGTCGTGGAAGTGGCTCAAGTCGGAACTGATCACAAACAGTGTCTCGTCGCCTCCCCAGAGTGTTTCGATCACCTCTTTGACGTCGTTCGGCTCCGCCCTACCGACAACGATCGGGACCAGTGCAAAATCGTCAAGCGTCACCTGTAAGAAGGGGAGATGAACTTCAAGGCTGTGTTCTTGCGCATGGGCTTCGTCGAATTCAATCACCTGGGGGAGTTGCAGGATCCGTTCGATACCGAGACGGTCGACCGGAATTAATCCCAGCGGTGTGGCAAAGGCATCGGCATTGCTGACTGCGAGACCGTCGAACCCGACACGATGCGCGGGTCCGAGCAATACGACCCGTTTGATCGTCTGACGGAACGGTAATAGTTTTACATATCCGGTTCCGGCAACCGGACCGGAGTATCGATAGCCCGCATGTGGCACGATGATCGCCTTCGGGCAGCGATCGGCCGATTCCGAAGCCGTCAGGTCGCTTGCGATTTCGGCACGCAGCTCAGCGGCATTGTCCGGGTAGAATCGTCCTGCAACTGCCGCCGGACGAATGCGTTGTCGCGATGGATGTTCGGTTGAACTCATTTTGACTCCCGACACTCCACTGCGAATAGTTAAAGACGATTTAGATATGCCACATCGACGAATCGGAAAAGTGAAGTATTGACTCGCACAAAGAAAAGACGGCGAAGTTTGATAAGCACCGAATTTACGTGGATCTCGTAATTCTGTTTATACCTTTGTGTCTTCGCGTGATATCATTGGCTCCAGATCCTGAGTTGGAACTTTCTCCATTATCGCAACTATGTCCACCGTATCAACCAAATACTGGCATCGTCTTGAAGATGGTCGCATTCAATGCGATCTGTGCCCCTGGTTCTGCAAACTGCACGAAGGACAGCGCGGGTTCTGCTTCGTCCGCGCCCGCGAATGTGACGAAATTGTGATGACGACGTATGGCCGGTCGAGCGGTTATTGCATCGATCCGATCGAGAAGAAGCCGCTTAATCATTTTCTCCCCGGCACACCTGTGCTGTCATTCGGCACAGCCGGGTGCAATCTCGGTTGCAAGTTTTGTCAGAACTGGGACATCAGCAAGTCGCGAGAGATCGATACACTCGCCGATGAAGCCTCACCTGAAAAGATCGCACATGCGGCAGAAACGCTGGGTTGCAAGAGTGTCGCCTTCACATACAACGACCCGGTGATTTTTCTGGAGTATGCAATCGATGTAGCGCAGGCGTGTCACGAACGGGGGATCAAAACGGTCGCCGTAACGGCGGGTGAGATCTGCCCCGAACCGCGAGTCGACTTTTTTCGAGACATGGACGCAGCGAATGTCGATCTTAAGGGATTCACCGAGCGGTTTTATCGAGAAATCTGCGCTGCGGAACTGGCCCCAGTGCTCGATACCTTGAAGTACTTGAAGCACGAAACCGGCGTCTGGTTCGAAATCACAACACTGCTGATCCCCGGAGAGAACGATTCGCCCATAGAACTCGATGCAATGACGACGTGGGTCGTCGACGAATTAGGTTCCGACGTGCCGATGCACTTTACTGCGTTTCATCCCGATTTCCGCATGTTGAATAAGCCGCATACGTCCGAGGCAACCTTGATGCTCGCCCGTGAGATCGCGACGAAAAACGGTGTCCGCTACGCCTATACCGGTAACGTTCATGACGGCACCGGCGGCAGCACGTATTGCCATGTGTGCGGTACACGGTTGATCGAACGGGACTGGTACATCCTCGGCGAATGGAATCTCACCGACACCGGACGTTGCACAGCGTGCAACACCCCCTGCGCCGGCGTATTCGACGGTCCGCCTGGATCGTGGGGAGCGAAGCGCCAGCCCGTGAATTTGTCGGCCTTCCCCGGGCCGATGAAATAACCAACTTCCTCGTGAACCGCGGCGACATCTCCTCCGTTCTTAAGTAAGAAGGAGGCCCCCAATGAGAATTCGCATTGCTTACTCTCTGGCTCGAATGGGGTGTGTGTTGCTGTTCGTTCAATGGTTCGCGGTGACATTGTGGTATCATCACAGCCAGAACCACCCGCTCGACGCAAACGACTACGAAGTTGAAGTTCTCTCGGTGGCGGATTTTGAACGGCTGGCCGATCGATCTCACGAAACCGTTACGCTCGATGACGGTCGACAACGGTCCAAAACGCCGGCATGGTATGACCTCACCCTGCCGAAGTATAAGGCGATCGACGGCGGCCAGAATTATATCCTCGTCACGGCCAAGGGGACGGCTCACTTTGCACAGCGCTGGCGGCGTGATATGCTTCCGATGGCACTGGTCTTCGTCTCGATTGCACTTCTGCTGAAACCACTCGCTCGTGATCAGCGGGCGAAAACAGGAGTATCTGAGAAGAATGTCGAATTGTTAAACGCTCCGATACCCAATCCGTCGCCGCTGAACGCTGGTGTGGGATGAGTCTTTTATTCCAGCCATTCACCTCGTGCAACCACAATGCCAATCGCGTGAACAGAACAATGAGCATGACACTCGATACCTGAGACACTTATGACATCTGACATCGATCAACTCAAAGATAAAATTCGGCGCTGGACGCTGATTCTGGGAGTGTTGCAGATCACGGTTGGTTGTATCATCGGATTTTTGCCACCTTCGGCGGTCGCCTGGTTTCGCGGTATCGTAATGGCCCATATCGAGTTCACCGCCAATGGTATCTTGATGGTGGCATTCGGCTTTCTGGTCCATGATCTTCGCCTCTCGCCGATGGCGTTGAAAGTCTGGTTTGCGATGTTACAACTGGGGACATGGACGAACGGCGCCGCAGGAGTGGCAGCCGGGTTCATCGGTTCTTCATCGAAGCTCATGCCGACGCTCAACGAGAAATTCCCGCCTCCGCACGGCACCGATCATCCGCTTGTCTCCGGTTCGCTGCAGATATGCGGTGTGACGATCATGATCGCCTTGTTTCTCACCCTGTATGGTTTGCTGCGATCCCGGGTTTCGGAGAAAGTATCCGATCGTTAGCATTCATGAGAATCGAAGCCGTGTCATCGAATCTCTTTTTTGGCACCACCGGCCGGGGGACGATGAAACTCAAATTGCTTCAGCGGCACGACGCGATAATCTTTTATTCCTTCGGTGATTTCCAAAAATTGATCGACGTCGATGTCGTTGAACACCTGAGTTTCTCCCGACGTCGGCCAGTCGATATTGATGGACTTGATCATCGTTGCCTGGCCGACGCCGATCTCTTGCCGAAAGGGGTTTCCTCCGAAACTGCTGCCATTATCGATCCAGCGGTAGATCGAACGTTCTCCTGTGCCGTCGTCTATGGTGAGATGAATTCTTGCTCCGATGGCGCAGCGGTTCGATTTCGTACCAATGAGTCTCAGTTTGATGCCATGATGTCCGAATCCCGGATTCTCGAAAAGTGCATTGCGAAATCCGTCACCGGGATAGGCTCCCCCCATTTCGATAAAGATATCCTGATCTCCGTCGTGGTCAAAATCAGCGAATGCCACACCATGACCTTTCTGCAAATGGCCGAGTCCTGCGGCGAAAGTGACGTCGGAGAAGCAACGTCCCTGTTGATTATGAAAAAATAGATTCGGCATCAGGTTTTCGTAATACGGATCGCCGGTCCCCAGATAAAAATCGAGAAATCCGTCGTTATCGACGTCACCGAAATTACATCCCATCGGTCTGGTTACGCGCGTGAATCCGAGCTCTTGCGTGGCGTCGGTAAAAACGCCATCGACACTTCCTCGATAAAAACAATCGAGAGAACTATTATGCGGCAAGCCGAGATACCCAGCGGCAACTTCCCGGGCGGCGGCCTCATAACTCCCGACCCAGATGTCGAGCAGTCCGTCGTTGTTGTAATCCCAAAACCAGACCGGGAAGCTTCGCAGCGGAAGTTCGACTCCTGCTTCGGCCGCCACGTCCAGGAATCGGCCATTCCCCTGGTTCTTATAGAGACGGTTCTTCTGATCGATGTTCGAAACATAGAGATCGGGCCATCCGTCCGCATTGTAGTCGCCCCATGCCGCTCCTTTGGAAATCCTTCCGTTGGTCACACCTGCCGTTTCAGCCACATCACGGAATCGGCCCTGTCCGTTGTTTTGGAATAGTTGACACGGAAATCCTTCATTGCCGATGAAGAGATCGAGGTCGCCATCGTTATCGTAGTCGGCCCATGCCGCGGTGATCGTTGGAAAATGCTCGTCACCCAGTCCGGATTCGAATGTCACATCCTGAAAATGGCCCTGTCCATCGTTTTGCAATAACGAATTCGGATAACGTCCCGCTTCCCCCAGCCAGGCACCGCGGAGGACGAGGACATCGAAATCGCCATCGTTGTCGTAATCGGCATGCACGAGATTCAATCCCCCGAACAGGCCGGTTAGCCCTGCAGATTCAGTAAGATCTTCGAATCCGCCGTCTCCTTTGTTCCTCAGGAATCGAATTTGACCGGAGGTGCTCCAGTCCGAAACGACAAGGTCGATGAATTTGTCCCCGTCAAAATCTTCTGCCGCCGTTCCCCCAGAGAGACTGAATGTATCGACTCCTGCTCCTGCAGCGATATTGTCAAATCGTGGAAACCCTTCTTCGGACGAAAACGTTTCAGCAGGTATCAGGTATTTCGGAGGCACACGATTGGGATATTCCCCGATCGTCATGTACGCGATATTCAGCAACCAGCGCGAGGCGAGGTGATCGGGATTCGTTTCGAGAACTTCCTGGAAGAATTTAATCGCATTGCGGCTACCGGAAGGATGTTGATGAATTCCTTCGCCACGGATGGGAAGAATGCAACTTTCGCCGGTCTGACAGTGAATACAGTTTTCGGTTTCCCCCAGGCGGAGATAAGCGACAGACAGACCGAAAACGACGGATTCGGAAAACGTCTTCGAGACGTGATCGCTTACGGACGGGAGCAGTTCGTACGCCTGCTGCAGATGCTCGACGGCCTGCTTGTTTTTTCCCAACCGTAATTCGTGGACGCCAATTTTTGACAACGCACGCAATCGTCCCTCATCGTCATTTTGAGATTCCTTCATCGAGAGTTCGATTTGAGCATCAATTAATGGACGGTCTCCGAGGTACTCGTTTTCAGCAGGTGTTCGTCGACGGATGACGTCGAGTAAGTTGACCATTCGTTCGTGCCCGCTTTTCGTAACCTGTTCCTCTTTGGGGAGAGACGAATCACCAGAGCAACCCCCGAGGGTCATGGATGTCAGTGGAAAAAGGAAGATGAAAATTCGCATGAAGTTCGATCAACAAATGTTGCGAAATTGGAACGGTTGTATTCGAATAACCTGAATTGTACGTAGGACGAAGCGGCACTGACAACGTCGATCTCTCACCCGCGCATATCACCACCTGCTTCGCATCGGTCTGTAACAGTCGGAATGAACCATTGTCCGGCGACCAGCAACCACGCGACCGGCACCAGTTGCATGAGATATCGGTGCGTTGAACCACCGAGGTGTTCTTCCAACTCGGCCGGCGCGATCATGCCAGCGAGCAATAATGCTGCGAGAGTCCCCACCAGATTCCAAATCAAAAACTGCTGTGATGCCGTCGTCGCGCGCGAGGGAATCGTCATCAGCGCAGCGATTGCCAGCCACCAGTGCAAACCCCACGTCTGCCATTCTCCGAACATCCTGTCTAAAAGATGTGGCACACTCCAGAGGAGTGTCGGCAGCCGGTCGATCAACAGCGAGAACGATATCCTTCCGAAATAGTTCATTTCCGTCGTCGATGGCAAGCCACGGCGATGGATAAACCACGGCACAAGCAACACCACCGCGATCCCGACGAGCAATCCCCAGTCAACCGCACCAAACCGGTGACGTGCCACGTTCGATTCCGTTGCAGAATTCAATCGTCGACCAAAAATCAATGCCAACCCGCACGCTATAATATCGATCAGCAGGAATGCGAGTCCTTCATCCTTGATAAACGCCGCAGTGGCCGCTGCCGTCGCGGAGATAACGATAAGCCGTCTTCGAAAACCACGATCGGTTTCTTGATGCGCATCCCACAAAAACAGCACGGCGAGACCATGAAAACAGGCAACGGGAGCGTCAGCCTGTGCACACAAAAAACCGTATTCATATGGCATCAATACCGGGGTCGTCGCCAACATAAAACCGCAAAACCAGCCCGATTGGGGAGACAACCGGCGACTCGTGACCCCTGCAAATGTCAGCACCATTCCGGCATACATCAAGGGAAACAGCACTTTCGGCCAGCGGTCATACACGCCGTCAAGCAGTCCGAAAAAATGTTGCTCGGCGAGCGGTAACATCAGTGGATATTTTGGATGATATTGCACGAAGTCAGGATCGTGCAGTATCGGCGCATTGACACTTTTTTCATGCCAGAGAACTTTTGCCTTGATGGCATAGATCGCTCGCTCATCCCAAAATCGCTGAGGCGTCAACCAGGCCTGAACAACGGCCGCAACGATCAACACACCGATCAGTCGTTGGCACACTCGTGTCATCGTCGATCCACGTCCCGAAGTTGAACGTGTACGCATCGAGCGACGTGAGATAAATAGCGTAGACGCACCGCCGAGAAGTCCGCACACCATAAGTCCCCAGCTGAATCCCGAGCCGAGCGAACCTCCCATCAGACACCAGAAAAACGACACCCAGCCAACCCCAGCGATGCCCGCGCAGAGGCTGAGCCCCCAGTGTTCTGATCGAAAGATCGATACAAGAAACCGATCGCCGAGAATATGCGCAAGCGAATACCCCAGTCCAACAATTCCGAGAATTCCGATGAACACGATCAACAATGTGGTCATGGCGAAAACGACTCCTCATACCTTCGCAAGACAACTGTGTAGGAAGGAATATAAGAGGGGTCGTTCAACCGCCGACGTTCAAAGAGAATCCATGCGACATCTGCGGCATTTCGTTCGGGGATCACATAATCCTTCCCTTCGAAGTACTCGAGCACGTAATCGGGATTCGCATCGTTCAATACACCGGGCGGAAGTTCATCCAGCCGATATGCGGCGAGTTGCCGAGCTTGGTTTGCCCTTGGTATCAGATGCTCAGCATCGGGATGTATGCGATGATAAATTTTGCGAGGATACAAATAATATGACAGAAAAAAGAGCTTTTGATCGCTGGCGACGAAAATCCGGCTGTCTTCCGGAGTCGCCGTACGGAGGTAGCGAATCACCTCTCGATTAGACTCACTGATGTTCGGCAGGACTTCGTTGCCGTCATCCAGCCGATAATATGGCCAGTCTTTAATGCGGTCCCAGGCGCCTCCGAAGAGATGAGAAACAGCAAGCACAAATGCCGCTCCGAATAGGACGCACTTGATCCATCCTGTCAACGACCCCATCCACGACTTTGGCGCTGCATCCACCAACATCGCCCGGACTTCGGCGATTGATTGTCGAACGCCTTCGACGATACGGTCGCGTTTCATCCAACTCCGAATTGAGGCAACCGATAACAAAGGCCCGGCATAGGCGAACAGCCACCAGATGGCCTCAATTCGTCCGAACACTTCGAATCGTACATACACGTCGGTATCAGGAACGCGTTCAACAGCCCGGTTCTGAACGACTTCGACTGGAATAATCCACCCAGCGAGTGAAATGGCTGTACAGAGAAACGCTCCTGTCGCCAAGCCGATTGATACAACAATTGAACTCGTTGGGAGCGACGGTTTCAGGGGTTTCGAATTCATGGAGCCATCATACCCACGCTGGCCGAAAACGCCGATTTGAAAAAAGACACTGTCTCTACAGCAGCGTAACCGCCTCATCAGCGATAATCAATTCGGTCTTAACGGCCCGATGCGGTGGACGACAATCACGGTGAAACCATCATGGTTCACTCATGACATCAAACGCCGGTCACCATCAATAAACCGTGGTATTGATACCGCGTCACGATTGAGCTATTGTGAGTGAGATAGAGACGAAAATGGGGCCATTGACGCAATGGTTAGCGTGCTTCCCTTACAAGGAAGAAGTTGCAGGTTCGAGTCCTGCATGGCCCACTGTTTATGCGAGGGATATTGTCAGGGCAATTCACTTATGATGTCGTGAGGCATCGACCGGTGAATACGGCAAGCAATACTCACCCTTCGCACATTTGAACAGAGACAATCGTAAGTCCGAACTGAGTTCACCGACTAATATCTGAAAATTCTTGTCATCGCTACGCTGAATTAACTTAACCAGCGTCCAGCGGATGTTTTCGTTCGGTTAAAGGGATTGACTGTCGCGCTCCCGCTGAGAAATGTGATGCGTAGGCACCTTGAATCATTTCTGAGATCAATAGGGCATGATCGAGCGATGAAAGGGGATCGCGATCTTGTTCGATGGCGTTCAACAGATCGGTGACGAGAATATGATTACCGCGGTCGATCCAGTTGCTTAAATCTTGCGGTTTGTGCTCCGGTGTGAAATGCCACTCGGGAATCCAGACTTTCTCCCACGAACGATTCTCTTCTTCCGGCAACACCTGTGGAGCGGGGTAGACAAAAACATCCCCCAACCGCCGAATGTGTAACAGGGCGTTCTCACATTCGAGTAACAACCCGTAATACGACGGTCGATCGTCGCGATGTTGATTGGCGATCGACTCGAAGAACCCCGTCACGCCTTTGTCGAATCCAAATTGAACCGAGCATGCATCTCCGGCGATCGGGCCGACCGGTTCTGCTCCTGTACGCGCATCGCTCTTCGTCACATCCCGTTCGTTCATCGTTATACGTGCCGAGACCCACTTCGGTCGACCGGCTGCAGCGATCATCAGGTCGAACAGGTGCGTGCCGTGGACGATGAGTTCTTCTCCCCCACCCCGATGGTCATCCTTCGGTCGGGCATGCATCCGTAACAGTTTTCCGTATTTCCCTTCCTGAAGATCAGAGAGAGCTTTCACAACCGGCGGCATGGCGCGAAACTGATGAGCCATTTGCAGTTTGACACCTGCTCGATGACACGCCGCCACGATAGTGTCGGCCTCTTCCAGTCGGTCGGTGAACGGTTTTTCGCAGTAGATATGGCATCCCGCTTCGGCCGCGGTACAAATCATGTCAACGCGGCCGGTGACCCAGCGAGGTCCGATGGCTACAAGATCGAGCTGTTCCTGCGCGAACATTTCTCGATAGTCGGCGTAGGTGTGCAAAACATCAAGTTTCACCGCGACACGATCGCGTCCTTGTGAATCGGCATCCGCTATTGCAACGAGCGTGATACGGGGGTTGTCGAGAAACGCCGTGTCGAGTCCGTGCCCGTAGTCCCCCTGTTTCGTCGCACCAATGACCGCAGCTCGGAAAGATTTTGCCATGTTCACCCCACGAGACCGTTTTTACACAACTCTTAAGCATTCGTCTCTGCACCGTCGACGCTCAACGCTTCCAACATATCACTTCCGAAACTGTCGTAACAATCCATAAACCGTCCGCCGGTTACAAATACGCCGCAAATCTGCTATTCTCGTCGGCACAAATCGGTGATCCGAATTTCTGTTATCGTGATCTTTAGGAACAACGACAGATGAGTTCATCCCCCGTGGATATCGATACCCACGACCGACTGAAGCCGGGTCAGCTTCCCGACTGGGGTAAAGCCGATCTCCCCGCACCGCTGCCGTATTCCTTCCGAAATGTCATGCGGACGATCGGTCCGGGGGCCATCCTGCTGGCGGCATCAATCGGAGGAGGGGAATGGCTCGCCGGCCCCGCAGCGACGGTCAAGTTCGGGCTTGGTATTTTGTGGATCGCCACGGTCAGCATTTTCCTGCAACTCCTCTTCAATCTCGAAGTCATCCGTTACACGCTCTATACGGGCGAACCGATTATCACCGGCATTATGCGTCTTAAGCCCGGCACACGATTCTGGGGTGGACTGTATACGTTTTTAACCATCGCTCAACTCGGTGCTCCGGCGTTGGCGTCAGCAGCTGCCACCGTGTTAATGGCGGGGTATCTTGGTGCGATTCCGGGTGTCGAACAGCAATTGAGCAAAGACATCATCGCCGTCCTGATTATCCTCGGCACCGCCACGCTACTGATGTTCGGCGGAACGATCGAACGCATGCTCGAACGTATCTCGTGGGCCATGATCGCTTATATTTTTTCGTTTCTGTTCGTCGTCAATATCTTCATGATCCCGTTTGAAAATACCAAAGCGACGTTTCGCGGTTTTTTTCAGTTCGGCTATATTCCCGATACGATGGATCTCATGCTGCTGGTAACATTCGCCGCTACCGCCGGTTCGGGAGGGATCGGCAATCTCACCATTTCGAATTGGATTCGCGATAAAGGGTTCGGGATGGGAGGAACCGTGGGAGGAATCCCCAGCGCCTTCGGAGGTGAACATGCCATGACGTCGCACATCGGCAATGTCTTCCCGATTACTGAAGAGAATCTGAGTCGCTGGAAGATATGGTGGAAGTACGTCGTTGTCGATCAGGTCTGGTTGTGGGGGCTCGGTTGTTTTGTTGGCATGTTCCTCAACGTCAATCTGGCATCCGCAATTATGCCCGAGGGAAGCACGATGGACGGTCTTGGTGCGGGTGCGTATCAGGCAAAATTTCTGGCTGAAAAATACTGGAGCGGACTCTGGTATCTCGGGTTGCTCAACGGATTCTGGATTCTCTTTTCGACTCACCTGGGCAATACCGACGTTCTCGTCCGCACCATGACGGATACCCTCTGGGTTGCCAGTCGCCGCGTTCGCAACTGGAAAACGGGACGAATTCAAACGATCTACTACAGCCTGCTCGGTATCTGTACGGTGTGGGGATTATTCGTCTTTCGCCTCGGTACGGCGATGGATCTGTTTCAGGTTCTGGGGGTCATCGCCAACTTTATTCTGACGCTCGCCGCCATACAAGTTTATCGGATCAATACACGACTGCTACCGCCCGAATTACGACCGAATTGGTTTCGGCGCGGCGGGTTGATCGCATGTGCCGCATTCTACGGTCTCTTTTGCCTGGCAATTGTTGGAAACTTAACCGGAGTCAACGATTACGTAAAACACTGGTTGCCGAGTTCAACTGCACAGTCGCTCAACACCTCGCCTGAGAATGACACAACAATTGACAAATAATATCGACGTTAAGAAATAAGGATAGACAATGACAACAAACGGACTTGCCGACAACCCCTTAATGGTACGCAGCGGACTGCCGCCATTTGACAAGATCAAACCGGAGCACGTCGTCCCCGCTGTAACACAGGTGCTTGCCGATGCCGAAAAACAACTCGCCGAAATCGAGCAGACCGCCGAACCAACGTGGGCCGGGTTGATCGATCGGTTGGAAGCGCTCGAATTGCCGTTCGAATATGCGTGGGGTCCGGTCGGCCACCTGTTTGGAGTGAAAAACTCAAACGAACTCCGGGAAGCATACGAAACGGTATTGTCCGACGTCGTTTCGTTTTGGCTCAAAGTGAAGCAGAACGAAAAACTGTATCACTGCCTGAAAGAACTTCGGGCTTCGAAAGAATGGGACACCCTCAATCCCACACGCAAGCGAATTATCGAGAAGCGTCTGCTCAATGCAAAACTCGCGGGTATCGGCCTCACCGGCGATAAACGCGAACGCTTCAATGCCATCGCCCAGGAACTCTCGAAACTGAGTACCAGCTTCTCCAATCACGTTCTCGACGCCACTAAATCGTTCGAACTCATACTCAACGACGTCAACGATGTCGAGGGAATGCCCGAGAGTTTGAGACAACTCGCTGCGCAATCGTATAACGAAGCACAAAGTGAAGACACCGACGCTTCACCGACGCCGCGACAGAAAAAAAAGACCGAAGCGACCGCCGAAAAGGGTCCATGGCGATTCACACTCGACAACCCCAGTTTTGGCCCGTTCATGCAACATTGCCGCCGGTCCGAACTTCGCGAAAAAATGTACCGTGCCTTCATCACGCGGGCATCGACCGGTGAACTCGACAATTCTCCGCTCATCACCAAAATTCTGACTCTTCGGCAGGAAGAAGCCGAGTTGCTCGGCTATCAGAATTACGCCGAAGTGAGTCTCGCCACAAAAATGGCGGGAACCGTTGATAAAGTGCAGGAAATGTTCGAGACGTTACGCAAGGCGTCGTGGACGTCGGGACAAAAAGATCTCGAAGAAGTGACGGCGCTCGCGCGCGAAAACGGCGTGACCGAAAAACTGATGCACTGGGACGTCCCCTTCTGGGCCGAACGCCTGCGTGAATCGCGTTACGCCTACACCGACGAACAACTCCGCCCTTATTTTCCGTTGCCTCGCGTGCTCGAAGGATTGTTCGGGCTCGTGCACAAAATTTTCGGCATCACCGTTACTGCTGCCGACGGCGAAGCGCCGATCTGGCAGAAAGATGTGCGATACTTCCGCATCGCAGACGAATCGGGAAAACCGATCGCGGCATTTTATCTCGACCCGTATTCGCGTCCCGCCGACAAGCGAGGAGGAGCGTGGATGGACGATTGCCTCGGCCGTCGGCGAAACGAAGGCGACGTTCGCCTCCCTGTCGCCCATCTCGTCTGCAACTCGACGCCGCCGGTCGGCAAGAAACCGTCGTTAATGACCTTTCGTGAAGTCGAGACGCTCTTTCACGAATTCGGTCACGGCTTGCAACACATGCTGACGACCGTCGACGAACCCGACGCTGCGGGGATCAACGGCGTCGAATGGGACGCAGTCGAACTCCCCAGCCAGTTTATGGAAAACTGGTGCTATCACCGCCCGACATTGATGGGGATGACGGCGCACGTCGACACGGGAGAACCGCTCCCCGACGAACTCTTCGAAAAGATCGTCGCCTCGCGCACGTATCGCGCGGGGACGATGATGCTGCGGCAACTGCTGTTCGGCATGACCGACATCGAACTGCACACGACGTATCAACCCGGCGGAAAAGAGAGTGTCTTCGACGTCGAGCGGCGCATCGCCGAGAAGACATCGGTCTTGCCGGTGCTGGAAGAAGATCGGTTCTTGTGTTCCTTCCAGCACATTTTTTCCGGGGGATATTCGGCCGGTTATTACAGCTACAAATGGGCCGAGGTGCTGAGCGCCGATGCCTTTGAAGCCTTTGAAGAAGCGGGGCTCGACAACGAAGAGGCGGTGAAAGCGATGGGCCGCAAGTTTCGCGATTCGATTCTCGCATCAGGAGGCAGCCGTCACCCGCTGGAATTGTTCCGAGAATTTCGAGGACGAGAACCACAACCGCAGGCGTTGTTGCGGCAGTATAATCTGTTGTGAGTTCTTCCGACCTTTCGAACCAGAAAATGGTATCACTCAAGTGATCTCTAAGCCACGAAGAAGAATGGCCACAAAAAAAGCAAGAATCGCAAAAAAGAAATAAAATGAGTACAAATAGAAAACATCCTCAGCGAAAGTAGGTCCCTCTTTTTTGCGTCCATTTGTGTTTTTTTGCGGCCAATTTGTCTTTCTCTGCGGTCTTGCCATTTGGCTAAAGAGTTACGAAAAATGAAGAGTTCTTGACTCCATTTATGCGCCTCACAACACCCCGCGTAATTGCTCCTCGCACCACGCCGCCGTGCGGATTACCTCTTCGTCTTTTCCGGACTGACCGATGATCTGTAATCCCATCGGAAGACCCTCGGGCGATAATCCCATCGGGATCGTCACCACGGGTTGACCCGTGTAACTGAACGGCGCGTTGAACGATGGGTCGCCTGTGGTTTCGGGGCTGGGAGCCGGGCCTCGCGCGGCGGGAGTGACGAGCACGTCGAAGTCGTCGAGGATTTCGTTCATGGCGGAGGTGAAGCGGCATTGATGTTCCAGGGCATGCAGGTAATCGACCGCTTTCAGAGTCAGCCCTTCCTGCAACAAACCACGAATGCCGGGCTTGAAATCATCGGGATGTTTCGCGAGCGTCTGCCGGTGATACGCCGTCATGTCGGTGAGCATAATCACCCGGTGGCAATGCCATACCTCGGCGAACGTCGCTGGCCACGGGGCGTCGGAGACCGCCGCTCCCGCTTTCGTCAGATGGGTGAGCGCCCGATCAAAACATTCGCGCATCGCGGGCTCGGCCTTCTCATCGAAATCGTGACGCAACCGTCCCAGCTTAGGATGGGATATCGGCGATGTCGACGACAACGATTCGGTCGGTCCGAGTGGAGTGAGCGAATCGTTTAACACGGCAGCGACGCGGTAAACGTCGTCGACGGTTCGTGCCAGTGGGCCGATGTGATCGAGATAACCGGACACCGGGACCGCTCCCTCGGTACTGATCGCCGCTCGTGTCGGTTTGTATCCGCACAATCCGCAGAATGATGCCGGACGGATCACCGAACCCCCGGTTTGCGACCCGAGGGCAGCGTAACACATCCCCGCAGCGACGGCGGCAGCCGATCCGCTCGACGAACCGCCGGGGGTGCGATCGCGATTCCAGGGATTTCGTGTGACCGGTGGATCGAAGCAGCCGAATTGTGTAGTGACCGTTTTACCGAGGATCACGGCTCCAGCGTTTCGAAGTCGAGCGACGACATCTGCATCACGATCGACGATCTGTTCGGCTCGCAGTGCTGACCCCGCCCCCGTCGGATAGCCAGCGACGTCGATCAAATCCTTGATGCCGAAGGGAATTCCCTGCAGCGGGCCGGGGGCTTCGCCGTGGCTCAATCGAGCATCTTGCGCATCGGCCTGGGCCAGTGCCGCTTCGCGATCGAGTTGCACCCATGCCATCAGATCGAATTCTTTGGTGTCGGCCTGTGCCAGACACCGTTCAACCAGTTCCCGGCTGGAGAGACTCCGATCGAAAATCTTCGGCAGTACGCCGCTGATGGTTTGCATGCCATCGGGTGTTAACGTCGGCTTCATGGTGACTCTCGTGTAAAGCGTGCCGGCAATCTGATGCAAGACGCCATCATCAATCGTCGGCGTCTGATTTGAAGATACTCTTCACACCGTCGAGAGTCGAGCGACAAATAGCTTTTCACCGGGTCGGAGGCCAACTCCGATATCACGCCGGTTTTTCGAACAGTGCGTAGGTGCGTAGATGACGATCGGAATGAGCGACTGCGATTTGCGACTTATCCGGCGAGATGCCCATACCCCGGCCGGCGGCCTTCAATTGGAATCTGAAGAATTCGTGCGGCTCGTCCCCTTTCCAGAAGAAGAACCAGCCACCCCCTCCACCGCCGGTCAATCCTACCCAGAAGCCATTGGGGTGATGAGAAAGCCCCCACGTTGCCCCTTTGGTCTTGTCTTTCGATTCGAGTTGAACTTCGATCTTGCCGTCTGCGACGTTGACCACGGCAACAGCGACTTCTCCAACTCCTGCGAAAGCGTTGGTGACATTTGTGATTCCACCGAGTGCCAGTTGGGCACCGTCGCTTCGCAGGGCAATGCTTCGTGCGCCGCCGATGTCGGCACGAAAGGTCGTGTCGTATTTATGCAGTGTTTCGACGGTTGCGAGATCGCGCGTTTCGCCGTTCTCGACTGTCCAGGCCTTAACAAAACCTTTCAAATCGCAGGAATACATCGTCGTCGAATCGGGTGAAAAAATAACGTTATAGACGTGAGACTGATGACCCGCAAAATCGCGGACAAGCGCACCCGTCGCGGAATCCCACAATTTGACGAGCAAATCGTTGCCGCATGTGGCGATATACGATCCATTCGGACTGACTGCCAGTGCACGAATCCATCCTTGATGGGCTTCAACGACACGAACCGGTTCGGGCTTCTCGGCAGCCGTGGGCCACCAGATCAACCGACCGTCGTAACCGCCGCTGTAAAGCAGTTCGCCGTCGAGCGACGAACCGAAGCTGCGAATCCAGCTGTCGTGACCCGCCAGCGGGGTGACCGCCTGACTCGCAAGGTCGTAACGATGGATGAGATTGTCCTCGGCTCCAAAGAAGACATACCGCGATTGCGGTTCCCAATGACAAGCCGTCAACGGCCGCTCGTGCTTGTATTCGAGCAGCAGATGCAACTTGGCGGGATCGATTGTCGGTGCGGCTTGACTCATGCGAGGAGTTCTCCGATGGCGGATTTGGCGGGATCGGCGATCGGAAATTTGCGCCCACCGATGTCGAAGTCACCGGTCGAATTGACGCCGACCGCCTGCATGATGGTATGAAACACATGCCCGTGGTCGACCGAACGTTCAATGACTTCGGTACCGTTGTCGTTGGTTTTGCCGATGACGCCTCCCGGTTGAATGCCCGTACCACCGAGTGCGACGCTCCAGGCGGTTCCCCAGTGGTCGCGACCGTAACGGTCGTTGATGCGCGGGGTCCGGCCGAATTCACTCATCACACAGACCAACGTCTCGGCGAGCAAACCGCGATCCGAGAGGTCGGCGATTAACTGAGAAAAGGGACGATCGAATTCTCCCAGTTGTTCGATATGGAAATCGAAATTCTCGTGATGCGTGTCGTAATCGGCATGATTCACCTGCACATAAGGGATGCCACGTTCGAGCAATCGTCGGGCGAGAAGGCAATGTTTACCGAATTCGCTCGTGCCGTAGCGTTCGCGGTCGGCTGCGGATTCTTGAGTGACATCGAAGACCTCTCGATGAGTCAGTAATTCTCGCGCCTGTTCGAACGAAAAATTGTAGGCTTCGGTATCGGCGGTTCGGCGACGTCCGGCAAAGCGATTGCTGATTTTTTCGCGAAGGGCATTTCGACTGGCATCTGCTTCGCGGGTCAGCGTCTCGGCCCGTTCGGTGTTTTTCGGCGGATGGGCGTCGTACATCGTCATGTTGGCGTACTGCGCACCGAGATACGCCGCTTTATGAAATTCCGATTCGACATTTCGTTCGCCTGGCGAACTGCGGACAAGAATATGTCCCGGCAGCGTGAAATGATCGGGAGTCAACGCTTTAGCGGCGACCGCACCAAGGTGCGGATAGTCGATTCCGACAAGTTGCTTGCGCCCGGTCGTCATTTCGACGACTCCGCGCGCGTGATCGCTGTTGTGCGTATCGATGCTGCGGATGATCGACAATCGGTGCATCTGCTGTGCCGTGTAAGGAAGCAACTCGCAGACATGTATGCCGGGGACCGACGTCGGAATGGCCCGAAACGGTCCGCCGGTATCGGTGTTCGGTTTGGGATCCCATGTTTCGAGCTGGCTGACACCCCCATGCAGAAAAACGTTCAGAATTCGTTTGTGGCCAGATTTGAACGGCTCAGCGAGGGCGGGCAACCCGGTCAGCACGTCCCCTAATCCCCACGTGGCGGTGCCAGCCGCCAATCCACCCAGAAACGCACGCCGGCTGAATTCATGTTCGATTGAATTGCAGGCGTAGGAGGATTTCATGGAAGGAGCCCTTAGGTGAGGATCATCAACGCCATGCCGACGTAGAACCCCTATCATATACAATTTCATGCATATGGGAAAGGGAATTCCATGTGAGGGGGTATCGATTAGAAGACAAATTGTTCGCGGAGAACGGTATTGTCGGTTGCCTTCTGTTCCCGTTTATTCTCCCGCGATTTGTGGAAAATCACTATTGTTCTCGGTACGATGCTACGGACATTGATTTTTGGTCGACACGCCGTCGATCGGTAATTCCTTGCGAATTCTTCGCATCCCGCTGTCACGAACACCCTCATGAGAAGGCACATCGAATGAATAACAATCGGGCATTGTTTATCGCCAGCTTTATGACGCTGATCGCAGCTGGGGTCGGGTTTGCCGTGCGTGGGGCGATTCTCGGCGACTGGGCGGCGCAGTTTGGGTTCACTCAATCTGAACTCGGCACGATCACCGGCGGTGGTCTCGTCGGATTCGGTGTTGTGATTCTCGTTTCCAGTTTGTTCATCGACCGGCTTGGCTACAAACCAGTTTTAGTGTTGGCGTTTCTACTGCATGCCCTCTCGGCCGTCATCACACTGGCGGCGACACCAGTATTCGCATCCCAGGGAAAGGATGCCACATATTGGTGCTTGTACGTTGGTATGTTTATGTTTGCCGTCGGTAACGGACTATGCGAAGGAGTGATTAACCCGCTGGTAGCTACGCTCTATCCCAACAAGAAAACCCATTACCTGAATATTCTACACGCCGGTTGGCCGGGAGGGCTGATCGTGGGCGGCCTCCTGGCATATGCTTTTGCCGGACCGGGGGCGCAAGTGAAACATCTGCGGTGGGAAATTCCCATGATGTTCTTCGTGATCCCTACCGTGTTGTATGGGTTGATCATCCTTAAAGAAAAGTTCCCTATGTCGGATGTCAAGGCCGCTGGTGTTTCGTTCAAGACCATGCTGCTCGAATTCGCCTCGCCTGTTCTGCTTCTACTGTTGATTCTGCACGCCATGGTCGGCTATGTCGAATTGGGGACCGACAGTTGGATCACCAATATTATGGAGAACGTTATTCCAGGGAATGCGATCTTGCTGTTCGTCTATACGTCGGGGTTAATGTTCATCTTGCGATTCTTCGCCGGGCCGATCGTGGAAAAGATTAACCCGATTGGATTGTTATTCGTATGTTCGATTTTGGGGGCCGTCGGTCTGACACTTCTTGGCAGCGCGACGACGGGGATGGCGGTACTCGCTGCTGCAACGATTTACGGCATTGGCAAGACTTTTTTGTGGCCGACGATGCTCGGCGTGGTCGGCGAACGCTTTCCACGTGGCGGGGCGCTGACGATGGGGGCCATCGGCGGGGCCGGTGCTCTCTCCGCCGGACTGCTGGGGGGGCCGATGATCGGATACGAACAAGATTATTATGCTTCAACGAAACTCAATCAGCTCTCGCCAACCACCTACGAAAAATATGCCGCTGAAGATAAGAAAAGCTTTCTCTTTCTGCCTGAAATCAACGGACTCGATGGTGGCAAGGTCGGCCAGGTGAAAGAGAAAAAAGCCGACGTATTTACACTCGAAGACAAGCAGGTTGTTGAAGCGACGTTATACGGTGGGCGAATGGCACTCAAATGGACGGCGCTTGTTCCCGCCATCATGGCCATCGGGTATCTCATTCTATTGCTGTACTTCAAAGCGCGCGGGGGTTATAAAGCGGAAGTCATCCAGGAACATCTGAATGAACTGGATCATCCCGAAGAGATGGAAACTCCTCTCTGATTGCGTTCGCCTGTTCAAACTCGATTCGCACTTAACATCAAGCGAGGGAACGCATGGCTGATATTCCTGAAAATGAAAAGGACTGCTGGATCGGATTCGACCTCGGTGGAACGAAAATGCTCGCCGTCGTCTACGATGCCGACTTCAAACCGCTCGGGAAAAAAAGAAAGCGATCCCGCGGTCATGAAGGTCAGGAGGCGGGACTCGAGCGCATCTGTAGTACGATTCATCAGGCGCTGCAGGAGGCCGAAGTTTCGGTCGACCGCATTTGTGGCATCGGCGTCGGTTGTCCCGGTCCGCTCGATCTCGGCAAGGGGGTCATTCATGAAGCCCCGAATCTCGGGTGGGCCAACGTACCTCTCAAGCAGATTCTCGAAAACGAATTTCACGCACCGGCGATTATTGCCAACGATGTCGATTGCGGCGTATTTGGCGAATACCGTTTCGGAGCCGCAAAATCGGCGCGCTGTGTTGTTGGCGTGTTTCCCGGAACCGGCATCGGAGGGGGTGCCGTCTACGAGGGACATATCGTTCGAGGAAAAAATACGACCTGCATGGAGATCGGTCATATCAACGTCATTCCGAACGGCCCGATCTGTGGTTGCGGTTTACGCGGCTGCCTCGAAGCCGTTGCCAGCCGACTGGCGATTTCCGCCGCTGCCGCCCAGGCGGCATATCGAGGACAGGCCCCACATCTGCACTCGCTCGTGGGGACCGAATTATCGAAAATCCGAAGCGGGGATATCGCGGCCTCGATTGATGGTGGAGACGAAGTCGTGCTGAAAATTGTCCGCGAGGCGGCACGCTATATCGGAGTAGCGGTTGCCAACGTGGTCCACCTGCTCGCTCCCGATCTCATCCTGTTAGGAGGCGGGCTCGTCGAAGCGATGCCCAAACTGTTCGTCGATCAGGTCAAAGAGTCGGCGAAAAAAAACGTGATGCCGTCGTATCAGAAGGTTTTCGATGTCGTTGCTGCCAAACTCGGCAACGATGCAACGGTCATGGGAGCGGCATCCTGGGCGCGCGAATGTATTGAGGAGGGAGGCCTCGTTTCTGCCGGCACCAAGGTCAAAGTCAACGCGGAGTGAAACGTAAATGTCGGCAGACAGTCCCGCCAAACCCAAGACCGGTCCCACCGAAGCCAGAACAGCATCAGCCGCTGCCGTTATCGATATCGGGACGGCACAGATTCGCATGGCGATCGCACAGATAGGCACCAGCGGCGAAATACAGATTCTCGAACGACTCTCGCAAGCCGTGAATTTGGGGAAAGACACGTTCGGCAAAGGCGTGCTCCGCAAAGCGACGATTGAAGAATGTGTTCAGGTGCTCAAGAGCTATCGTCAACTGCTCAACGAATACCAGATTGTGCAATCTCATCAGATTCGCGTGGTAGCAACGAGTGCCGTCCGCGAAGCCCTCAATCGCCTGGCGTTTATCGATCGGGTCTACATTGCCACCGGAATCGAGATCGAGTTGATCGACGAAGCCGAAGTGAACCGGATCACGTATCTGGGTATAAAGCCGTTTCTCGAATCGGAACCCGAACTGAGTTCGGGTTGCACTGTGGTCATCGAAGTTGGCGGCGGAAACACCGAACTCCTGCTCGTTGAAAACGGTGACGTCGTTTTCTCGCATACGTATCGACTCGGTTCGCTGCGCCTGCGAGAAATGTTGCAAGCCTATCATACGCCGAAATCGCAGGCCCGAACGATTCTCGACAGCCAGGTGCAGCGCATTGTCGATCAGATGGTCACGCATATTTCGCAACAAGGTATCGTTAAGCTGATGACACTCGGTGGGGACATGCGATTCGCCGCATCATGCCTGATTCCCGACTGGGATTCAAAGCACATGGGGCATATCCCAACGAAGAAACTCGAACACTTCACCAACCACATCCTCGGTTGGACCGAAGATCAACTCATTCGGAAATACCATCTCACGTTTACCGATGCCGAAACGTTAGGACCGTCACTGTTGGCCTATCTGCTGTTGGCCAAGGCGCTGAACCTGGATGAAGTCCTTGTCACGAATGTGAATCTCCGCGACGGGCTTCTCAAGGAGATGGTGATCCGAGATACCTGGTCGGACGACTTCACCCGTCAGGTTTCGCGCTCGGCGATCGAACTGGGGAGAAAATTTACTTTTGATGAAACGCATGCCCGTCACGTCGCCGAACTCAGCGTGAAACTGTTTGACGCTTTGAAAAACGAACATCGACTCGAACCGCAATTTCGCCGTCTGTTGTACGTCGCGGCTCTGCTGCACGAAATCGGGCAGTTCGTCAGTAGTCGCAGCTACCATAAACATTCGATGTATCTGATTCGTAACAGTGAAGTCTTTGGTTTAAGTCAGCATCAGATTCTTCTGGTTGCGCTGGTGGCCCGCTATCATCGTCGCTCATCTCCCAAGCCGACTCACGAGGGATACCTTTCGCTCGATCGCGATTCTCGCGTGGCCATCGCAAAAATGGCGGCTATGCTGCGCGTGGCCGATGCACTGGATCGATCGTACAGTCAGCGCGTCAACGATTACCATTGCGTTCGCGAAGATTCCCGACTGGTCATTTCGGTCCCGCGCGTCGAAGATTTGTCGCTGGAACAACTGGCGTTAAAGCAAAAAGGGGCATTGTTCGAGGAGACCTTCGGCATGACGGTGTTGCTACGAAAAAGCCGGCGATAGTTCCATCGTCGCGAGGCCAATTGAAATCGTTAGATTTTTGGCTTTTTACCGCTTACAACGTCTATCTCTCGACTCTTGTCTCCCGACTCGACAGCCGTTACGCTGTTGTTCCTGTCAATCGTCTGTTCCCGCTGCTGTTTCTCGTCGTGCCGGAAAACTATGAATCCTTCTGTTTCTCGATTTATCAATCGCGAATTGAGCTGGTTGGAATTTAATCAGCGCGTACTGGACGAAGCGTGCGACGATAGCGTTCCGTTGCTCGAACGGCTCAATTTTCTCGCGATCACGGCGTCAAATCTCGACGAATTTGCCATGGTTCGCGTCGGTAGCCTGAGGATGCTATCGCAGAAAGGAAGCAGCAATCCCGACCCGGCAGGCATGACCCCTGACCAACAACTCGCCGCCGTCAGTATACGTATGCACGAAATGGTGAAGAATCAATACTCCCATTACAACGACGTGCTTGCTCCGGCGCTTGCGATGGCCGGTATCAAACGGCTGCGTCCTTCCGAATTGAATGAGCGGCAACACAAAGTTGTGCTACATCAATTCGAGAACGAAATCTATACGGTACTGACGCCGATTGCCGTTACATCCGATGAAGACTGTCCGTGGCTGCTGAATCAAACGCTGAACATGTCAGTGCGTCTGAGCCCTGCCTCGGAAGACGACGGTACAGACCGCTTTGCCATTATTCCATTCGCCCGGTTTGGTTATCGTTTTATGACTGTTCCTTCGGACGGAGGGTACGAATACATGCTGCTGGAAGACGTCGTTGAGATGTTCATCCAGCGGTTTTTTCCAGGTGAAAAAATTCTCGAAACGTCGATGTTCCGCATCACGCGGAACGCCGATCTCAGCATTCGCGACGATCTCGCCGGCGATCTTCTCGCCGAGATGGAAGAAATTCTCGATGCGCGTAAACAAGCCGATTGTGTGCGCCTCGAACTTGCCGAGAAAACCTCCGACAAACTGCTCGCGTTCCTGCAACAGTTGTTCACTGTGGCGCCGACCGAAATTTATCGCATCGACGGCCCACTCGATCTGTCGTCACAGCGTCGACTGAACGAATTACAGGGATTCGAACACCTGAAATACGAATCGTGGCCGCCGCGTCTCTCGACGCAGATCGACCCGACCATGAGCATGTTCGATATTCTTTCGCGTCAAGACGTACTTCTGTGCCATCCGTACGAAAGTTTCGAACCGGTTGTACGCTTGATCGAAGAAGCCGCCGCCGATCCCGACGTGTTGTCGATCAAACAGATTTTATATCGCACGAGCAGTAATTCTCCGATTGTATCCGCCCTGATGCGTGCCGCCCAAAAGGGAAAATACGTGACGGCCATTGTTGAACTCAAGGCGCGATTCGACGAAGCTCGCAACATCGAATGGGCTCGCAATCTCGAACAGGCCGAGGTGCAGGTCATCTACGGCGTGAAGGGCCTAAAGACTCACGCAAAACTCTGCGTGATTGTGCGGCGGGAATCGCACGGCATTCAGCGATACGTTCATTTCGGAACAGGAAATTACAACGAGAACACCGCACGATTATACAGCGATGTCTCGTATCTGACGTCCAACGAAGAACTCGCCTCCGATGCAACCAGTTTCTTCAACGCCATTTCCGGATATTCTCAACCTCTCACATTTCGCCGCATCGAAGCCGCACCTCTCGGGCTCCGCGATAAACTCCTGGAAATGATTCGTGGCGAAACCGAACGCAAACGCCATGGACAGAAGGGGGCGATTACAGCGAAATTTAATTCACTCTCCGATCCACAGATCATCGAAGCGCTGTACGAAGCTTCTCAACAGGGAGTGAAAATTCGCTTGAATGTCCGGGGCATCTGTTGTCTTCGACCGGGCGTTCCCGGTCTCAGCGAAAATATTAGCGTCGTCAGCATTATTGACCGCTTCCTCGAACATGGCCGCGTGTTGTGGTTCTATCACGGTGGCGAAGATCGAGTCTTTATTTCCAGCGCCGACTGGATGTCGCGTAATCTTGACCGCAGGGTCGAGTTGCTGGTACCGATCGACGATCTCGTCTGTCGCGACCGTTTGATCCTGATTCTTGAAGACTATTTTCTCGATACCGTCAAATCCCATCGCCTGCTGCCCGACGGCCGATATGAGCCGGTCAAGCCTGTCGGTCGCCGAAAACGTCACCGTAGTCAAGAGTCGCTTTACCAGCAGATTTCTGAAGCCGTTCATCAGGCCGAGCAAACAAAAAGAACCGTCTTCGAACCACACCGAGCGCCGGGTGCCGAGCAATAATCAACTCACACGATTTCGACACGCTCTCCGCGCTCGGCAGATTCGTATGCCGCAAGAATTACGCGGATCGCCCGGGCACCGATTTCGATCGGCATGTCGCTGGGTCGACGATGTTCGAGACAATCGAGAAAATAACTGAAATCGTCGGGGACTTCGGCTGCAATGACTTCCCAATCCTGTTTTGGGGATACCGCTGAACGCTCTTGAGTGCTCGACCAGAAGCCCATCGGGTCTTCGGGATCGGGTTGCGGAGCCCTCCACTGGGTAGTGTCGCAATAAACTTCAAGTCGGGATGAAAACGCGTCGATTGTCGCCGTGCCATTCTCGCCAACGAGGTGAATCTGCTGAATTCCCGATTGTGGATGACTGCACCATCCCGAGCGTCCGCAGGTGATAGTCGCCTGTAATCCGTTCGACAATGTGACAATTAAAGCCGAATAATCTTCGATGTCATTTTGCTGATGTTCGCGGAAAAAATAATTCGCCGTCGTCGCGTAGACGTCGGTGACTTTCGCCCCGGTCAACCATTCAAAGAAAACAAGCGGATAATAACCAACGCACAACAATTCCCGCTTTGCATCGAAGAACGTAAATTGCGACGGTGATGACTTTTCCTGCCGATGCCGAGACAGATCGGCCGTTCCTGAATGACCTTTGGCGAAAAACAATTCGCAATGCAACCCGATCAGTTCTCCGATGTGTCCGCTGCGAAGCGTCTCGCGTGCCGAGTTGGCCCATGCCGTTCGGACGAGGCTGAATGTCTGATTGAGCACGCCATTTTTGTGAATGGCAGCTTCAACTCGGTCCAATCCTTCTGCGGTAATCGCCGGTTCCTTATCGGCGTAGATGTGCTTTCCTGCGTTCGCACAGGTGACGGTGAGATCGGCCCGATCTTCGTCATCGGCACATATACAGACGAAATCGACGTCATCGCGAGAAAGCGTTTTCGAGAGATCAGTGAAGTATGGGATGCCCAGTTCCGTCGCCAGCTGGCGGTCTCGAACTTTGCGCTGCGATGATGCTCCGGGAGTTTCTGCGGTGCCGATTAACCGACATCGCGTGTCTGCGGCAAAGGCCCGCGCATAATTCTCTTGATGCGTCAATTGCCCGCCGAATAATAGTAGTCCGAAAGGAGTGCTATCGCTCATTACAGATCGGTCAAGAAAGAATGTTGTGTCCTTAACATTGCCGCAAAGGAGAACCGGGTTGATAGGAGCGAGTCTACATGTTGTGTCATTTTATCGATATCTCTATTCAAGAGCGTCCCCTTTCCATGGACGAACTCTTATCTAATGTCCGCAGTGCAAGTTCCCCGGAACCTCACTCGTCGTCGGACTTACCGCTCTTGCTCTTTTTCGCCTTCTTTTTGGTACCGCCGGCTTTTGTTTTGCGTGCGGCGGTTTTAGTGGGCGATTTTCTGCCGGCAGATTTCTTACCCCGTTTTCCACCACCCTTAGCGGCTTTCTCTGCAATCCACGTCAATGCCTGTTCGAGCGTAACTGTTTCCAACGGAGTATCTTTCGGTACCGTAGCGAGGATTTTCTTATGTTTGACGTACGGACCATATTTTCCTTCATACAGACCGATTGGATCACCATCTTCAGGATGGTTGCCGAGTTCGCGGAGCGGCGCGGCCGCCTGCTTCGTACGAGCCTGTTTGAGCAATTCGACCGCCTGATTGAGGTCAACGATGAGAACGTTATCGTCTTTTCCGAGCGATTTGTAGACCTTGTCGTGTAACACGTACGGACCGAAGCGGCCGACCCCCGCCGTCACTTTTTTGCCGCGCTCTGGGTGTTGTCCGAGATCTCTGGGCAGATTGATGAGCGCTAAGGCCGTTTCAAGCGGCAGCGAATTCGGATCCATATTCTTCGGGATGCCGACCCGCTTCGGCTTGGCTTCTCCCTCAACGACTTCACCGAGCTGAAGATAGGGACCGAACGGGCCTCTTAGGATATAGATAGGAAGCCCCTCTTCGGGATGCATACCGAGCGATTGCGGGCCCTGCTTCTTGTCATGAATCAGTTGCTCGACCTTGTCGTTGGTGATATCGGCCGGTGCAACATCTTCAGGAATCGAGGCCGTTACATCTTCGCCGTTGTCTTTTCTTTCGAGATAGGGGCCGTAACGCCCGACACGGATGTTAGCAGATATCCCCTCGAAATTAAGAGTACATGCCGCACGCGGGTCGATGTTTTCCTCGTTCGCTTTGACCTGTTCTTCCAGTCCTTCTTTTCCCGCGTAGAACCGCTGAAGATAGGGGAGCCGATCACGTGAACCGGTGGCGATGTCGTCCAGTTCCTGTTCCATATCGGCTGTGAATTTATAGTCTACCAGCCGAGGAAAGTAGTTTTCGAGCAATCGCGTGACGGCCATTGCCGTATATGTAGGAATCAACTGGTTGTTAGCCTTGCGAACGTAACCTCGATCTTGAATCGTACCGATAACGGTCGCATACGTACTGGGACGGCCAACACCTTCTGCTTCCAGTTTGCGGACGAGTGATGCTTCGGTGAATCGCGCCGGAGGTTTCGTTTCATGAAAAACCGGTTCAAGCTCTTTGCAGTTGAGAGTGGCACTCTCTTCCAAGGGGGGCAACGTCGAGTCCTGATCATCGAGAACGGCATCGGCATCGTCCACTCCTTCGACATATGCCCGGAAAAAACCAGGAAAATCGACGTGTCGTCCCGTTGCTCGAAACTCGGCGTTTCCCGATGCAATGGTTACCGTTTGAAACGTAAGTTTCGCCTCGGCCATTTGAGTGGCAATTGTTCGTTTCCAGATAAGGGCGTAAAGCTTTGCCTGCTGATCGGACAACCCGAGCTCTTCTGCCGTCTTCATCTCGGTCCCGGCGGGTCGAATAGCTTCGTGTGCTTCTTGAGCACCTTTTGAGGTGGTCGTGTACTGCCGCGGCTCGCTACTCAGGTATTCGTCTCCGTAACGGGTTTGCACGCAGCTGCGTGCAGCGGTAATGGCCTCGGTCGACAGATGCACGCTGTCGGTTCGCATATACGTGATGTAACCATCTTCATAAAGTCGTTGGGCCGTCTGCATCGTAGCGCGGGCCGTCATACCGAGTTTGCGGTTGGCTTCCTGCTGCAACGTACTGGTGGTGAAGGGAGCGTATGGGCTGCGAGTCTGTTGCCGTGACTCAACTTGGCTGACGGTCCAGGGGCCTCCCTTGATACTGTCGAGCAGATCTCTTGCTTCTGTTTCATCAAGCAGCCGGACATCGGCGTTCGGCTTGAGTTTCCCGGTATTTTCGTCGAAATCTTTTCCGGTGGCGACACGCTGTTTATCGACAGATGTCAAAACCGCTTGAAATTCGGCCTGCCCCGCAGTTTGCAATTGAGCTTTCAGATCCCAGTATTTCCCGCTGTGAAAGGCAAGCCGTTCCAGTTCACGTTGCACCAGCATACGGACGGCGACCGATTGTACGCGTCCCGCCGAGAGTCCGCGGGCTATTTTTTTCCAGAGTAGCGGACTGAGTGTATAACCGTAGAGACGATCAAGCACACGGCGTGTTTCTTGTGCCGAAACGAGATTTTCGTCGAGTTGTCGAGAGTTCTTGAGCGCCGTCTGGATGGCTTCCTTGGTAATTTCGGAAAACACCATCCTTTTAACGGGAATTTTAGGGTTGAGAACTTTGGCGAGATGCCAGCCGATGCTTTCTCCTTCGCGATCTTCGTCGGTCGCGAGAATCAACTCATCAACATCTTTCATGGCGTCTTTGAGTTCTTTGATGATCTTCTTTTTTTCTGTCGGAACGACATAGAGCGGTTCAAACTGGGCCGTCACGTTGACGCCGAGCGTGGCCCACGGTTCTTTCTTGAATTCGGGAGGAATTTCAGCTGCTTTCGCCGGGAGATCGCGGATGTGTCCCACGCTGGCAAGGACGGTATAGTCGCGACCGAGGTACTCGCCAATTTTTCGGGCTTTGGCCGGTGATTCCACGATCACAAGCCCTTTTTGCTTCTTCTTTCCCACAATGCCTCCTGGGACAGCCCCGGCCTTCGATGCGTAAAAATAGAGAACTGGTTTCATCACCCGGTTGGAGAGGGAATGAGAGTCCAAATTGTCACAACAAACTCGCTGTTCAATCGGTTTTGAAACCGCCTGCTGCCAACCGCCAAAACGGTGTGGGAAGGGAATTCTCATGGAGAACTCCCTTCCCTTGTCTTCTTCATTTCTCTTGTGCCAGTGGAATCGACCGTACGTTGCTCTTGCCTGGTTTGACCGCGCGGCTAAAATGCGCGATTCAAGGTCGACGTCCATCGGATTCGTCGTTTTTTATGAGATGGCATAAATCATTAACTCCGCTCCTGTCAAGCCACTTTCGGTGACGAAGGCAACAGCCGACGCTTTTCAGACCGTGAAAAACGCCCCGGCTCATTTGAAATAACTATCAAGCTGTTAACGACTTACCCATCAACATGATCGGCCAGTCTAATATTTCGGAAATCCGAATTCCGACGTCGACTGACTCTCGTCGCGAACTACTCGGATCGTTATCCTGCAATTGATCCTCTAGAAACACAAGCAAGCACGAGTCAAGAACCCTCGACCACGAGATGGTCTCGAACACAAATTATTAAGGACGGCGATATGGCTTCCCCGTTTCATGTCTTTCGGCGACACCAAAAAATCCTCATGGTTGTCTCTACCGGACTGGCAATGTTTTCGTTCATCTTTCTCGATTCACTTCAGCAATCGAACCAGTCGTCTCCGGTGATTATCGGAATCCTCTTTGGGGGATTCGGAATGTGGATCCTCGGACTTATTCGTGGAAAGTGGCTCGAATACGCCCTGATCGGTGTCGTCGGCGGAGGTGTCGCAGGATTCATGTTGACGTTTGCCAGCCAACCGGCCCCTCGAGTGACGACGTCGGTCGGTGATTTCAGCGACGAAGACCTCAACGAACTGATTGTCCAACGGCGAATCGCGAATCAGTTTCTCGAAATGGCGTTTTACGAATCGCGAAAAGCCGATGAACTGAACACTTCGCAAATGCCGCGAGGTGCGCTGTTCGCTTACGGCAGACCGCTCGAAGAAGATGTGGTCCTGGGTTATATCCTCACCCAGGAAGCTAAGCAAATGGGACTGACGATTTCCGATGAAGCGATCGAGCGATTCATCAATCAGGTTACGACCAATCAACTCAGCAAGGTCAAGTTCGACAAAGTGGTGCGGCAGGAGATGCGTCTCAGTTCGATCGACCTGTTTAATATTCTCCGCGAACAGTTGCTCGCGCGACAGGCGTTGGAAATGACCGCACCGCAAGCCCTGCAAACGCCCGAGCAATATTGGGAATACTATCAGCGATTTAAGGTTACACAGGAACTGGAACTGACGGCCGTACCGGTTTCCGCATTCATCGATTCGGTGGCCGAGCCGAAGGATCAGGAGCTGATCGCATTTTTTGAAGCGAATAAGTCGGTCTTTCCGAATCAGACGTCGAATGGAGCCCCCGGTTTTCGCCAGCCGCGTAAGATTTCCCTCGCGTACGTCGAAGCGCGACCCCAGCCGCTCGAAGCAGAAGTCGACGAGGTCACCGACAAAGAAGTGGAAGAGTATTACAATACCAACAAAGAGTTATATCGGGAGTTGAGCACAAACCTCTTAGAAGAATCCGCATCGGATGACGACCCATTCGAGACCGGATCTCCGGCGGAAGAAGACAAAAATGAGATAAACGACGACACTGCCGAAGAAACACCGGAGGGAGAAACGACGACCGAAGAATCGAACGACGAAGAAAGCGAAAACGACGAATCGAGCGATTCAGGTGCAGAACCGGTTCAATCGGCCGGCGAATTCGCGGCGACTGTTTTGTCAGCAGGAGCCAACTTCTCCGTCGCTGACACGGACGACGAGATCACGCTGGCTCAGAATGAAGAGGACAACGACGAGACCGAGAACTCCTCCGGAGACGAGACCGCGACGGAAGACGCTCCGCCGAGCGACTCGACTGCACCTGACGAATCGTCAGTCGAATTTCCGCCAACGACAGGTAAAACGAAATCCTCTCTCTCCGAGCCGACGTATCGCCCGCTGGATGATGATTTGAAAAGCGAAATTCGCAACGAAATCCATCGTCGTCGGTTGCGAGAGCTGGTCAATTCACGCATGGATGCCGCCCGAGCGTTTATGTCCGATCTCGCTGAAAAATACAAATTCGCCGAAGATGAAACACAAAAACTCTCTAAGAACGACATGGCGGCCCGTCTGAAGGAATTTGCCGAGAAGAACGGCCTGACGTACGGCGAAGTACCGCAGGCATCGTTTGCAGAACTGAGCGATCCCGATAAATATCCGGTGGGGAGTGCCGAAGAACCGAACGATAATCCGCTGTCGTTTGAAGAGACGATGAATGTTCGCGTGCAGTTCTTTCAGGCCGGCCCCGATGAATTGTACAGCGTCTTTTTGGCGAACGATCCCTTAACCGACGTTGCTTATGCCGTCTGGAAAACCGGTGAACTCGCTTCACATGTACCGACGCTCGATGATCCCGGCATCCGTGAGGAAGTCTTGTCCGCCTGGAAAACCGAAAAGGCAAGACCTCTCGCCGAAAAGCGGGCACAAGAGCTGATGGAACTTTTGAAGGCGAGCCCGCAACCTTGGAGCGAAGCCCTTTCCGAGACAACGGTCACGGGTGAAAAAGAGGGATTGCAGTTGACCGTTCAATCAACAGAGAAGTTCAGCTGGATGCGGACGACGACGGCACCATCGAGCAACATGTTTTCGCTTCCGGAACCGGTACTTTCGACGATCAGCACGGTCGACAAAGCGGGAGACGATTTCATGCGGGTGGTGTTTAAAGATTTAAAAGCAAGAGAAATCGGCGCGGTTCCCAACGCGGATCGATCAATTTATTATGTGGTCAAAGTCCGAAATCGTTTTCCTTCCACAGCGGAAGAAACCGTGACGCTGCGGGAGTCATTTCTGCGGGATGGACAGGACTTTCTCGCATTTGCACCTTGCTACAGACTGGCAAGTGCCGATGAGCAGCAGGGGCTGGCTAAATGGAGTCAACTGTTAGAAGAAAAATACAACGTTCTCTGGCGGCAACCCGAGACGGACGAAACAATGAACAAATAACAACCCCCGATTTTTTGTCTGGAGTTGCAATTGCAGTAAATTCGCCTTAAAATTCCTGATTCGCAACCGTTTGGCGTTGAAATGAGACGATCTGAGGGGGCGAAGATTACACTCTCTCTTTCCGTGCCAAAATATCCAGGTACGGGATTAACGGAATATCTGCACAGTTCGATCGGAGTAGTAACGTGACGATTGATAAGAGTTTAAAACGAAAGGGCCGGTTGGCCCGCGCCCGTAGTGTCCTGAAACGAGACGAACGGGTCGCCAAGATGATGTCTGATGACAAGTGGGTCTCAGGTCAAAGTCCGCTGGGCCTGCAAAAGACGCGTATTATGAAAACGGTGCTCGGCAAAAAGAAGAAAAAAGCGGCAGCAGAAGGTGACGACGCAGCGGCCGCGCCCGCCGCCAAAAAGGCCGACGCCGGCAAAAAGAAGTAGGCCCGAGATTCGAATTGGTGAGATTCGGTCGCTGCCGAAAATTGGGCTCTCGGCATTCGAATTCATTAACAGTTTTCGAACCGTAGACTCCCGGGGACGGGTCGTCTTATGGAGTGGTGGTATAGGCTGAGATACTGGGGAAGCTACCCGACCCGTATGCGGTTGCGTCGCGATGCCCAGCAATATCTTCAATCCACTACTCATTGCCGCGACACGCAAGCTGCCGTCTTGCGGAATCTTCTAGAACTGCACGCCGACAGTCACTTTAGCCGCGAATATGGACTTACGGGTAATCTTGGTCCGAAACTGTTTCGTGCACGATTACCTGTCGTCACCGACGAATTTTATCGACCATGGATCGAGAAACTTCGCCAGGGAGACATGCGGGCTCTGCTTGGAACATCACAACGGTTGCTGATGTTCGCCCTGACCAGCGGCACGACAGCTGAATCGAAATACATCCCCATTACCGAGCAGTTTCTGAACGACTATCGGCGCGGGTGGCAGATTTGGGGAATTCATACCTTCGATGACCATCCGATCCTGCATCGGCTCAATATCCTGCAGCTTTCGAGCGATCACGACCAGTTCCGGACACCGGCGGGAACGTCGTGTGGTAACATCAGTGGGTTGGTCGGGTCCATGCAAAGCCGCACCGTCAAATTGATGTACACGCTCCCGACTGAGATTTCCACAATTCACGCCGCCGATGCCAAATACTATACCGCTTTGAGACTCGCCATCGCCGATGACCACGTCGGCGTCATAATGACTGCCAACCCCAGCACGTTGTTACGGTTGGCCCGGCTTGCTGACACATACAAGGAATCGCTGATCCGCGATTTACACGATGGCACATTAACCGGACCAACGTCTACGACGGAGGACAGTAAAGCCGTTCAGGAGATTCTCGAGAGGAATGGACTGTCACGGCAAATCGGTTGTAAAAACCGCGTACGCGCTCACGAACTCGAACGGATTGTACAGCGTACGGGAACGCTCTATCCCAAAGATATCTGGTCGAAACTGCAATTGCTTGCGGTCTGGACCGGAGGTAGTGCCGGTGCCTACCTGCATCAATTGAAATCGTATTACGGCGATATTCCCGTACGCGATCATGGTCTCTCGGCGAGCGAAGGGCGCATGACCATCCCCTTGGCCGATAACACCTCTGCCGGGCTGCTCGACATCGGCACGCATTATTTTGAGTTCATTCCCGAAGAAGAACATGGTCAACCACAACCTACCGTTCTGGAAGCGCACGAACTCAATGAGGGCCGGAACTATTACATCATTCTCACGACGGCATCGGGGTTGTATCGCTACGACATTCAGGACGTGGTTCGTTGTGTTGGATATCTTGGCACGACTCCTTATCTCGAATTCCTGCACAAAGGAACCCAGATATCGAGCATCACAGGCGAGAAAATTTCGGAATCGCAGGTGATTTCGGCCGTCAAATGGGGGTTCGAGCAACTCGGCTGTCCGTTAGAACTTTACGCGATCGCGCCCCAATGGGGGGATCCACCCGGATATCGGTTATTGATGGAATCCCGGCATGTACCTTCTGCCGAAGTGACAGTGCAGATCGTTCAACACGTCGACCACAGACTGCAGGAACTCAACAGCGAATACCGCGAAAAACGCCAGACAGCGCGGCTGAACCCAATTCGATGTCTCTCACTCACTGACGGAACGTGGGCTCGGTTTATCGCAGAACGTCATGCGAAAATGAAGGGAAACGTCGAACAGTATAAACATCCCTGTCTATTCACCGATTTGCGATCGATTGAACAGTTGATCGGAGAGACCTCCCCATCACATCAAGATTAATCGATATATTGTGCCTTGCAATTGACTTGCATCGAACCTTGGTTTTCGTCAGAATGTGCAGTTCCCCAACAGGTGACAGTGAACTTCACTGCGAATGTCGCAGAACAAGATACTATGAAAGGGTGATACAGTCATGGCTCATAAGAAAGGGCAAGGTTCGACGCGAAACGGTCGCGATTCGAAACCCCAGATGCGCGGCATCAAGAAATATGGCGGAGAAGCGGTACGTGCGGGAAATATTCTCGTCCGTCAATGCGGAACGAAATGGCACCCCGGCAGAAACGTCGGTCTGGGAAAAGATTATACCATCTATTCGCTCGTCGATGGCACTGTCTTTTTCGACCAGGAAGGCCGCCGCATCAACGTGCAGGCAAACTGACACGAAGCAAAATTAATAAACAGTGCGTGACGGTTGATTGTTGCGCACTGTTTTTGTTTTCTCACTTGGATTCAGTCTCATCGTTGCTGAGCAACCTGCCTACGGTTCGTGATCATTGCGAGATCTTCGACAGTCCGACACTCGCACGGTAACTGTCGCGGACATTTCTGGGTCCGACGTTCTTCACCAGTTCGGTCCAGGTATTTGCAACTCCGGCAAGTGCTTCTGCCGGCGATAGTTGTTTTTCCAACGCAGCGGTCAAGCCGACAGATAACGCCTCACGGAATGCCGCTCCATGGATAAGCGGGATTTCAGCGAAAACCTGTTGATCGTTCAAGCTCGTTCTGACCGCCTGTACAAACTCGGCTTTTTCATCGCCGGTGAGATCGTCTCCCGTCCACGCCGCGATATTGTTTAAGTCGCTTGCGCGGCAGATGGTCCGTTCCCCTTTGAGAAAAAACATGTCGCTGCCGCTGAGCGTCATCAGTTCGAGCAGATTCCAAGCAGCTTGTTGAACGGTTGCATCGGACGATTCCATCACTCCTGCAGCGATGCCGCAAAAGCTGGTGACTGTGGCGTGATTGATCCGTTTGTTGGGGAGCACCTCCCAATCATCCAATCCCAGATTGTAAACTTGTGAGGAACCGGGCAAATGCTGAATGCCGATTTGAATATTCTCGGCTCGAACATTTTTCGACGAGGTCTCTTCCGCGATTGCGGACCCCCAAGGCCAGAGTAGGGACGTGCCTGTTGTTTCCAGTCCAATGGCAAGTGCGGCAGTCCCGTTAAGAACCGCTCGACGACAATCGTCGGGTGTAAATTGCAAGACTTCACGGGGCCGATGTTCGAGTCCGTCGACGACTTCCTCCAACACGTGCTGGTACCCCTTACCATCGATGAGTGGCTTTCCCGATTCAATGTCGAACTGAATTCCGAAAAAACCCGGATGTTTGACAGATGAAGCCGCACGGGCAAAAAACATTGTCGAGCGCCAATGGGGAT
Source organism: Planctomycetota bacterium (assembly GCA_027618475.1). GTDB lineage: Bacteria > Planctomycetota > Planctomycetia > Planctomycetales > Planctomycetaceae > JAQCEJ01. Next base: position 74,822 of record JAQCEJ010000010.1, read on the forward strand.
GCCACGGTTCGGCGACACCCAGACCGGGAGCCCAGCGATCGCGATGGCGAACGAGCTTTTCATAGGCTTCCCACGTCTCGGGTGGGGACAATCCTGCGTTTTCGAGCAGATCCCGTCGGTAATAACAGACGAACACGGGCGACGCGACTGGCACGGCGATCGGCTGCGTACCATCTCGCGTTAGTGTGCTTCGCAGCCCCGGAAGAACGTCGAGCCAGTTGAGTGCCAGCTGGTCTTGCATCTCTTCGGGCATGACCGCCAACCGATCGTTATGTCGCCATGCGGCGAGCTGAGAGATCGGAAACAACGCCAGATCACCCTCCGGTAATTGTCCCGAAGATGTGTCGGTTAACGGTTCGTATTCGAGAAATTCGTACAACGCGCCGGTTTGAGCCGACCATTCATCGAGTGTTGTTTTCCACCGTTCTGACCAGTTCAAGTCTCGGGGCACGGCGACACGAACGATTGCTCCTTGATACGGGCGCTCGTTCCCCTTGTTTTCAGCAGAATCGGGGTCATCAACGCTGCATCCCACGACCAACAGTGCCCACGCCGCCATGCAGCCCAATAGCCCGAGTCGAGAACAAGTCATCCCACTTGAAAATGCCCGTAAACCATTCGTCACAATGACCATTTTTCTGCCGAAGTATAAAGATGATTTTTTCGAAAACGTCTTCAGACGCGGACGGCGAGACACGCCGTGGCTATCCGATATACGCCAGATTGGAACGAAACGCAAACAACGCCGCACCGTCTGCTGGCAGAATTCACCAATTTGGACACATCTTATGTCTTCAGCTTCCTTTCACGGTACCGCTGGTGAGATGGATTTTGATCGTAAATTTTTTCCCTTCGCGGAGAATCGTCAGTTCGATTTCGTCACCCGGTTTTTTGGCTTCGATGAAACCCAGAAAATCATCGGCGGACTTAACGTCTACTCCGTCAATGGCGACGATTAAGTCGGCGGCACTTCTGTCAATTCGCTCGATGAGAAAAGGCCCTCGTCGCTGCTTTGTGACCTTAGGGCCACGTAAACCCGCCTTTTCGGCGGGCCCGTCCGGTGTCAGCTTGGCGATCAATAATCCTTTTTCACTCTCCAGAACGCGAACAATGCCGATTTCAGGACGAATGACTTGACCATGTTTCAGCAGTTGCGGCACCACGCGCGCTACCAGATTGACAGGTATGGCGAAGCCCACACCGGCACTCTGTCCTGTCGCACTCGCAATCGCTGTGTTGATGCCGATCAACCGCCCCTGCGAATCGGCAAGTGGTCCCCCCGAATTTCCAGGATTCACAGCCGCATCGATTTGAATGATCGATTTGATCGTGCGATTGGCGCGGAGTTGCAGCGATCGATTGAGACTCGAAATGATGCCGGTCGTCATCGTTCGTTCCAGTCCGAACGGATTGCCGATCGCGAACACCTTATGACCTACTTTCAATCGGCTCGAGTCTCCGAAAACAACGGGATATAGTACGTCCGGAGACGCTTTGATTTTGATCACCGCGATATCGTTGATCGGATCGGCACCGACGAACGTTGCATCGTGCCCACTGCCGTCGAACAACGTGACGTGGACCTGTTGTGCCTCTTCAACGACATGATAATTGGTAACGATATGGCCTTCTTTGTCGATGACCGACCCGGATCCGGTTCCTTCCGACTCGACATCCATCAAGAATAATACGTCACCCCGCGTCGATTTTGTCGTGATGTTCACAACGCTGCGATTAAGCGTTTCATAAACGGCCACATTAATCGCCTCTTCAGGCGAAATGCCGTCACGTGTGAAAATCCGTTCGTCGACGCCCGGGGCCGGTATTTCGAGTTGTCGGACCCGCGGCGAGGGAACCTGGCCTCGGTCTTGTGCCATCAGCGGATCGGCCGGCTGCCGCGTCCACCATATCATCAAACCCGCCCCGAACATCGAGGAGAGCAGGCATCCCATTATGAATCGCATGATATGACTCCTTCATCGATTCACCGAGCAAATGCAGACCACTTAATGGCGGAATCATTGCTCGGCCACGGATTTCATCGTCAACCGAACATCTCGAACGGCCCCGGTTATTCGGGACGATGAAAACGACTGATTCTCATGTACGACTTCAACACCGACGGATGATGTACAGCGGTGGATCAGCATCGCCGATTTTGCACGGTTTGAGAATTTCATATACGATCTTTGGGAGATTTTCTCAAGATACGATTGAAGAGAAAGAACGCGAAGACTGATTGTAGGCGTTCCTCGTCAACCGCTTGCACCATCGCAGACACTACAGTGAATCGGCAACTACTATCCGGTTCGCCGTTCCGTCATCGGAACCTGCTGATCGCTGTCCCAGAGCTTAGTCGGTGTCGTACCTGCTTCCGTCGCCAGAATCGGTGCGAAAAGTGGATCAGAGGGGTAGGAAACAACGGCGTCTTCGAGATTCAATCGATCAGCGGTTCGCTTCGGCAGTCGACAGTTGAGAGTGACCCTCGATTCGTGATATTCAGTTCCCTTCACTTCCGCAAACCGGGCCAGAAACGCTAACAATCGACCATTGCCAGCAGAGGTCTCGATGATCGCGTCGACGTATCCGTCACTGAGGCGATCGGCGGTGGCTTTCATCAGGCGATCGAACCCCTGACCCGTTCGGGCACTGACGCTCACCGCATCGGGGTGCTTTCGTCTGAGTACGTCAACATACGAAGGATCTTCAACCGCATCGATCTTATTAAATACGAGCAGCATCCGCTCGTGTGGCACTCCGATTTCGGTCAACACGTGTTCGACCGTCTGGATTTGCAGTTCGGCCTCGAGGTTCGAGGCGTCGACGACGTGCCACAACAGGTCGGCTTGACGGGCTTCTTCCAGCGTCGAACGAAATGATGCCACCAAATGGTGCGGCAGATCGCGGATGAAACCGACCGTATCGCTGATCAGCACGTCCCCCCACTGCGGGATTTTCCAGCTCCGGGTCCGTGTGTCGAGTGTAGCAAACAACTGATCGGCAACGTACACGTCGGAACCGGTCAGCGCATTCATCAGCGTACTCTTGCCTGCATTCGTGTAACCCACCAGTGACACGGTAAGCTGCTCGTTGCGACGATTTACGGTTTGTTTACGGCGTTTTTCGATCTCGGCAAGCCGGCGTTTCAGCTCGTCGACTCGCTTGTCGACCAATCGACGGTCGGTCTCGAGTTGTTTTTCACCAGGACCGCGCCCACTACCGATACCACCTTCAATCCGCTCGAGGTGGGTCCACAACCGTTTCAATCGCGGACGGAAATAGAGAAGTTGAGCAAGTTCAACTTGAAGCTGGGCTTCGTGGGTGCGAGCATGTGATGCAAAAATGTCGAGAATCACTTCGCTGCGATCGACAATCACCGAATTGGTTGAAGTCTCCAGTTGACGCCCCTGAGCGGGAGTCAGATTATTGTCGAAGATGACGAGCTTGGCGTCCGTCTGTTCGATGAGCGTCTTCAGTTCTTCGACTTTTCCCTTTCCAAGACAGGTTGCCGGGTCGGGACGCTCACGTGATTGAACAAGAGTCCCGACGACATGCACGCCGGCGGTCTTGACGAGTCCCTGCAATTCGTCGAGAACATGTTCTTTAGGGATTGGGCTTTCGGGAAAATGAACTGCCACCAGTACGGCCCGTTTCTGGTGAAGTTTCAACTCGTCTCGTTTAGGTTCTGCCAAGTGGTGCTGTCCTCGCTGTCGTTTTTGCGGATAAGAAATCGGAGATTCAATCGTTTCGGCAAGAATCGAGCACGACGCCTTTGAGTCGGTGGCTCTGTCTATAGTCTACGCCTCTGTCTCTTGGACATCAATATAAGGACTTCACTCTAAGAAACTGTTGAAATGATGGCGGTGGCAGTGACATCGCGCGATGACACGACTCTTGGTTTAGATGACACCCCAAGAGTCGGCAAGGTTCGTTTGATCTCCTTATTCGTCCCCACCAAAAACAAGAGACCGAGAGGATGCGGGTATCCTCTCGGTCCGTGTCCGAGGTGTGGATCAAAGATCGCTATGCGCCTTGAACCAGTGCATCTCGTTTCTCCGGCGAGATGCCATCTCTCTTCCCCGCCAATACCTAAGCCCCTGAAACTCGGTACCGGCTTCGTCTCTCTCCGACCGGTGTTACCGCACGTCGTGTGCCGCTTACAACGATAATTCTTCCAGACAGTAGCACACGTTACCTAAGGCCTGTGAGTATAATGCTTTCGTTTCGCAACAATCGTCTTCCTGAGTGAGACGACGTGCAACCGAGATTGTAATAAACGGCAATAATTGCCGGAAATTGAAAAAATTACATCCGTCGAAACTGTAACTTCTACAACTCCCCCTACGACGCGTTAATCCTGTTTGATGACGTCGATCTTCATTTTCCCGAGTACGTTCAACAGAGGCAGAAACGTCATCACAGGAGACGGGGAATCGTCATCGAGCGCGGCGTCGGCTAGCTTAATATGTGCCGCTCCGATACCACCGCGGCCAATCGTGGCATCGAGCGGAATCCACTGATCACCAAAATAGGCTTCCGTCCACATGTGACCGGCGAACGCTTGTTGCGATTCCGCGTAAACCAATCCCACTACGACGCGCGAGGGAATCTGCACGACTCTGAGCAATGCCGCAAGTAGGACAGCGTGTTCGGTACAGTCTCCTTCCATTCGCTTGGCGACTTCGGCGGCGGAGGCCAGTGCCGTCGAAAAATTCTTCTGTTTGAGGTTGTCGTGCACGTACTTTTCCAGCCCCACGGCTTTATCCCATTGAGTCGATTTACTGGCCGTTCCTTTGCGCGCATGGTCGACAACAAGTGAATCGTCAATTTGCAGAAACGTGCTCGGCTTCAGATATTTTTCCTCGTCATTTCGACTCAAAAACGATTTCGGAGGAGGCAAGCGGGTGACGGTCACCTCAAGTTCATTTTCGGATTTCACCTTCACTTTTTGTCCTAGACTCTCTGGGATGTAAGAACTCAGTTCGACGTCGTCCGCAGAAATTCGGTATACGATTCGTTTGGCTTTATGTCCCTTATCCAATCCCGTCACCGGAATCAATGTACCTATCGCGACGTCGAGTTCCGATCCGGCGATTTCTTCGAGCGCGACTTCACGGGGAACGGTATATGTCGTCAGTGCCATCCCCAGAATATCCGATTCGGATTTGAGCGATTCACCCTCCTCGTCGAGATACGCTTTAACCACCATCGTCGGCAACACGGAATTCTGAATCTGAACCTTGAGTAAACGCTTCTGTGTGCCGTCGTAGAGCTTGACCGATTGATAATCGTGGGCACTCATCTTGAGCGTAGCTACTTTCTGAAGTTCAGGAAGAAACGTCTTATACGAGCGGACCTCATTCGGTCGCATCGGTTGCTCAGACAGCAATCGATCCTGATAGAGAGGCGACTTGACGTCATCTTCCCAGGGTACCGTTCGCGTCTGCTCGCGATCGGCAACGATGCTTTTTACCTTTAATCGTTTACCGACAATTTCTCCCTCGCTGCGTGTCGAATCGGCAGGAGGATTTCGGGTTTCGAATGCATAACGCAACAGATCCCCATCGGCCGTTTCTTCCGTCTGCAGCGATGTCTCCATCTGAATCGTCTGGCCAAAACGCTTCATCGTGAAATGCAATTCGTTATTGGTACGATAGATCGTTACACCTTCTGTTTCATGCATTGAGACCTGCACTCGACCGTAGCCGACACGTTGGCCGCCCAGAGAGACAATTTGCCAGACGTCGTCATGATCCATTCCTTGCGATGAATTGTTCTGCGCAGAAAGTTGCGACGATCCACATACAAGTACGGTGGCAGCCAAGGTACCGAACAGGATTCGACGAATCGTACGTTTGATCATCCGAACGTTTCGCGAAACTTCCATTTCTTATCTCCTGTAATCATCCCTTTGATGCATCGGCTCCGTGACCGGGAGTTCGATGTCATAGGGCAAATCAAATTCATTTCGAGCCATCCTCTTTGCAGTCGAAGCTCATTCTCTGTCCCTGGGATGAGAAGGTCAATTCCTTATGAGCGACAGCGACTACCGTAGGTAGTATGACAAAGTTCAATTGCACCAACAATGCCGGTTAGCGAACCCGAGAGAGTTGCAAATCGTTGCTCAACTCCACGGTACGCATGGCCGTTATGAAACATTTCTCGTGTCACATACTGGGTCCGAGGTCGTGGTGCAATCGCTACAACCGGAGAGTTAGCCGAATCCGAACGGTTTCTCTAACTCATGTGGAGGGAACGTTTTTTGTCCGACAGGCACAAATTTCATCAACAGTTCGCCCAGATTCCGACAGAGCACAAAAACAGGTGCTATGTTTGCGGAGAGACTGTCGTTTCGCGTGCGGTCATTTGCCGCGACTCTTTTTCAGCATCAACATTTTAATTTCAACGAGCTGCCGCCAGGGCCGAGGCCGGCCGGGAAAAATATAATGGGATTCATAAAAAAATTCTTCAAAACATCCACGCGCGAAGGACAGGTTCGAACCACTCGCAGCAGTTTTGAAAACCTCACCGAAGAACAACTCGAAACGCACCTCAGTATTGCCCGATACGGCGACTATATGCTGACGGATGCCGTTCGCCCGTCGTATACTCTCGATGTCGTTCCTCAAAATGGTTATCGCCGGGATACCTATACCGATCGTGAAACAAAAATTGACATTCCTGTGCTGATGGTTTCGGCATCGTCTGAAAAACTGATGGACATCTTCGTCGATCTGCTCGACCCCTTGGGAGACGAAGTTGATGTCGTTCTCGAAACCAGTCATGAGAGAACGTCGTCAGGTCATCTCGACCTCTATCGAGAACAAATCGAATTGCCAATTTTAAAGAGCACCTTATACGACTTCGAAGAAATGCTGCTGAACGACGGCTGCACCGGCATTGCCGTCATGAATCCACGCGTGCCTTTGGAAGTGCAGTTCGACGAGCATAAACTGCTAATCGTCTATGGCCGGGACTTATGGGATTTTGAGGACGTACTCGAAGAGCACAACATTCCTCGCGATCCGCAAATCAAATTCATCACCGAGGCCGAACACGTCCACTCGTCGCGAGACGAATTCCTCAGACAGTTTGACCAGCTGCGCTACAGCTTGGGAATTGACGACTGACGAACCAAAACGATAGGGGAGCGGGGCTCAGAAAACGCAAGCCGATACTAGGCCGGAAACCTTCGCAGCGCAGCGTTTCGAAATCCGCTTCTGACGTTTGCCTCGGGAACGCTTAATCGTTTCTGAGGCTCATGCCTCGTTCTTCGAGCTCGGCACGAATTTCGTTCAGCGATGTTACGCCGAAATTGCGCACCGAGAGAAGTTCGTCGGCGCTGCGGGCCATTAATTCACCGATGGAAGCGATTCCCAGCCGTGTGAGGCATTTCCTTGCACGAACTGAAAGGCTCAACTCACTGACCGGCATGCTCATAAGCGATTTCTGCTGCGGCGAAAGATCGTCGCGCTGGTAAGTCGTTTCAGGTGGTTTGGCGTGTGACAGGGCCTGTCCAATATGGAGTCCCCGCGTGGCCATAATTTCGTTGATTTCATTGAGCGAGGTCTCGCCGAAATTCTTGTTGGCCAGGAGATCCTGTTCGGTGACACGAGTCAGATCGCCGAGCGTAAAAATAAAGGCCTTTTCGAGACAATTCCGGCTGCGGGCCGAGAGTTCGAAGTCGGTGATGGGAACCTTGAGAAGTTGTTCCAACTCCCTTTCGCGACGTTGGGCATCTTCGTCGTAGTACATTTCGTGCGTGGCTTCGATGTCCTTCAAATACAACATCGCCCGTTCGTGGTCGGGTTCAACATTGAGCACGCGGGTGAAGCAATACGCCGCCGCCTGATATTGATCGCAATCTTCGTAAAGCAGACCGAGGTTCAGTAGGCCGGCAATTGTCAACGGTGCTTTCGAGAGAGCCCGCTCGTACAGGCGAATCGCATCGTGTTCGTTCCCCATTTGATTGTTCAGTGCTGCCAGACGGAAGAGCGCACCAGTGTGCTGGGGATCCATATCGGCACATCGTTCGAAATACTCGATGGCTCCGAAATAATCTCCTTTGTCGGCGAGCAGAGCCCCCATCTGGTACGAGTATTCCGCGCGTGTGGCTCCGTCGCGTCCAGTACTTCTCAGCAGTTGTTCGGCTTCGGCCTCGTTTCCTGCCAGCCGCAGAGCGCCAACGCGGCAGAGCGTGCACAGAATATTGTCATAACCCAGTTTTGCCGCTTGGGTGAATGCTTTCTCGGCCTGAGCATAATCTTCGCGGGCCATGTGACAACGGGCGATATAAAACTGTGCCATACCGTCGTTGGACAACGTCCCGAGAATCTGATTGGCCGCATCAAAATCGGAGAGGATGTATGCGGTGATGCCAATAGTCAGCGTGTCGCGCGTCGTGGGATTGGCCTTGGCTTTTAGCTCAGCCAGCGCAGTACGGGCTTCACGCACCTGTCCAAGGATCAATTTCGAAAGTTTTTCGGCCTCATCGGGGCCGAAAGAGTAACTGCTGAGAATGATGGTACGAGCGTCGGGCGGTTCTGGTGTCGTCATTACTTTTTCGTGTTTCACTTTGGTTCACCCCTGTTACAGATGTGCCAGGAGATCGTTGTGTTGGTGAGGCGTCTCGAACGGTGGTTAGGGATCAATCCATCACACGATCACTTCACTACACAACGGAAATTCTCACCGAAATGCGTCAAGCCATCGCTTTACCTCCAACCGGTGCCGATCGGTTGGAAGGTAAACAGTCAAGGAAAACATTAGTCAGTCGGATCATTGCAAAAACAGAATTGCGGTGCTTTTTCTCGATTGGCTCCGCTCCACCCAAAGTAGACAGATTACGAATCCATATCGCCCCAAAATCTTGGGTCAGGTATTTCGTCCAATGATCCTGTCTGTGAACGTCGATAAGATCGGCTTACTCGTCGGGAACATACGGCAACAAGGCCATAAACCGAGCCCTGAAAATTGCGTCTCGTACGGCCCGTTGATACTTGGCACATGTCCCCGTACGGCGACGGGGAGAAACGCGTCCTTCGCGATCAATCATGGCCCGTAACGTTCGCAAATCTTTATAGTCCACATAAATCGGACGGGGAGACTTGTCGCAACCGTCCGGACAAAACCGGCAACGGAGCTTCTTTTTCAGTCGGGCTTTTTTCTTACGTAACTTCTTAATTTGTGTTTTGGTGAAGCTCATCTCACCCTGCCTTCCTCATCTCTTCACAACGAATATGATATTCTCGGACACCGCAAAGAACGGCTCCGCGCGGAATACGAGCCCGAAGCTCAAACCGAACCAGAGATTATGCCCACTCCCTTAAAAACTTGCAACTGTTCGGGAAAAGTTTGTAATTGCGGGACGGAAATCGTTATTTCCCTCAACCAGTCAGATCGAATGCCCCATCCCCTTTCGACGGCCAACCACTTTCGATTATCGTCGAAACTCCCTAAAATGGGAGGAGTCCCGTACATTTTATGAATCTACTGAGTGGAAATTGCCTCCATCATGAGTGAAACCCCACCTGAACCTGAACAAAAAAACATAGATCTGCCCCGTATCGAAAACGCCGTACGGGAGATCCTGTTAGCCATCGGGGAAGATCCTGATCGATCAAGTCTGATCGAGACCCCGCAACGGGTGGCGCGAATGTATGCCGAGCTGTTTGCAGGACTCCACGCCGACCCCTCACGTCATCTCCAAAAGACGTTTCAGGAACGATACGACGAACTCGTACTTGTCCGCGACATCAGTTTCAACAGCATGTGCGAGCATCACCTTCTCCCTTTTATGGGGGTTGCCCATGTCGGTTACCTGCCGAGTGGAAAGATTGCCGGTTTGAGCAAACTGGCCCGCGTCGTCGAAGAAGTTTCGAAGAAGCCTCAAGTCCAGGAACGAATGACTCACCAGATCGCTGATCTCGTCAGTCGCGAACTCGACGCCAAAGGAGTCGTCGTCGTGATCGAAGCGACACACACGTGCATGACAATTCGCGGCGTACGAAAACCAGGAAGTCTGACCGTCACCAGTGCGGTGCGCGGCTTGTTCAAATCCAACCAGTCCAGCCGCGCGGAAGCGATGGCCCTCATCAACCGAAAAAACGCTTGATTGCTCAATTTGCACTACGATTGCTGTGCGGAATCAGCGGCATGTGGCTGCTCATGCCCCGCCGCGCCGTGTCATCTGGTTTTTTTCGCATTCAGATGTTGCTAGGGCTCGGGCTCGGAGTTCTCACCGCATTATCCATGTCTGCGTTGTCGAGTGGAGAATCGAACCTTCTTCCACTCGGTGTAACAACAACTCGCATACTCTGCATCGTATTAGCAGCCACCGCATTTGCCGGCTCGGTAATGTGGACGCTCGAACGCCGCCGCGCAGGGCTCCTCTTCGCTGCGGCCGTATTTCTCGATGCCCTCACGCTGCTGTTATACGGTATGTCGCCGGTGAATGCCGATTCAGACTCCTCGACGCAAATCATGATGGCCCGCAGTGTCGATGTGGCCTCCGCCGGAATTCTGGGAACATCAATGACCGCCATGTTGCTCGGTCATTGGTATCTGACGTCCCCTACGATGTCGCTTGGTGTTCTCGCTCGATTGAATTTTTATTATGGAATTTCGATATTCACGCGAACGGTTGTCGCAACGCTGGGACTTGTGGGAGGTTGGGAACATTTGCATGGAGGCTTGCCACTCGTCTGGTTGATTTTTCGTTGGACCGCCGGCCTGATTGGACCGGCTATTGCCTGTTACATGGTGACGAACATCCTCAAATACAAAAACACGCAATCGGCAACGGGCGTGCTGTTCGGCAGCGTGATACTTATTTTCATCGGTGAACTGCTTGCTGTTCTGCTTTCACGAGAACTTCGCTACCCGATGTAACGTGCGTAACGAAGAGGTAAATTTTGAAATGACGTCCATTCAATTCATCTGCCCTCGGTGCTCTCAAGGAACCGGTGCCGAACTGTCGTCTGAGACTGATCGATTGCACTGTCCAAACTGCCAATGGGAATCGTCGAGGCCTGTGCCGATGAACGCCGTTTCTTCGTCTTGCCCGGTTTGCGGATGCGACGATATGTGGCGACAGAAAAACTTTCCACAAAGTATTGGTCTGTTTATGGTCGGGCTCGCTATGGCCTTGAGCACCTGGGCCTGGATGCGTTACGAACCGGTCTGGGCATTGGGAATTCTGCTGTTCTTCGCTCTAATCGACTGGGTGTTGTACATAGTGATGCCGGACGTACTCGTCTGTTACCGTTGCCGGGCGCGCATCTCAGGACTTCCCAACGAAGCGATCGTGCCGAAATTCGACCTCGAAATTCAGGAGCGGTATCGACAAGAGGAGATCCGCAGGAATCAGCAGTCTCCCCCGGCAAATTAGGAGTTACTTGCAAGACATTGAAGCCTCTTCGTCCCTTATGATCGTCGACAAATATCGATATGATTTCCTCCATCACCATTCTTCTCATAGATCTACTCGATTTCTTGATGCACCCTTGACTCTGTTGATTACTGAGGATTCTCGTGGACGAACTGCGACGACGCATTGTCGAAGATCTTTCCGGCATGATCACGGGGGAAATCCGTTGTGATCGACTGGTGAATTCGATGTATGCGAGCGACGGGAGTCTTTTTCAGGTCACGCCGTTGGGAGTGGTCTTTCCGCGAGACCAAAACGACGTAGTCGCGGTGGCTCGATATGCCGGTGAGCAGAACATCGCGATGATTGCGCGCGGAGCCGGAACGAATGTGACAGGCGCTTCGTTGGGAAACGGCCTGATCATCGATTTCTCGAGATTCATGAACCACATTTTGTCGATCGACGAAACGATGGTACGCGTGCAACCGGGTGTCGTGCGCGATCAGCTCAATCAGGCGTTAGCACCGCACGGTCGTTACTTTGCCCCCGATCCGTCGAATTCATCCATTACGACGGTCGGTGGCATGCTCGCCGTAGACGCCGCCGGCTCGCATTCAATTCGCGACGGATCGGTTCGCGATCACGTGCGTCAGTTGCATCTCGTATTGGTTGGGGGCGACCATTTCGACGTTGGTGTCGAATCGATGGAGTCGTTTTTTTCTCGGACGACCGACGAATACCATCAATCAAGTCTGACACGCGATGACCGCTCGTCGTCGGAAGCGAAAAAGCGGAAAATCCTCAGCCAACTTGGACAATTGCTGAAAGAACAGCAGTCGCTGATCGAAAGACATCAGCCGCACCTCATCCGCAATTCAAGTGGATATTTTCTCCGAAACGTGCTTTCGGATGGCGTACTGAATGTTCCGCGGATGTTGGTCGGGTCAGAGGGTACACTGGCATTGTTCACCGAAGCGGTGCTGCACACGTCGCCGATTCCTCCGTTTCGCGGTGTCGTGCTGATGCTGTTCGGTGAACTCGAACAAGCCGTGCGCGCGGTGCAGACAATCATTCCGCAACAAACGAGCGCTTGCGATTTGCTCGACCGTCGATTACTGACGCTTGCACGGGAAGCCGATGTGCGGTTTGAGAGAATTATCTCGCCTGCCGCCGAGGCGGCGCTGCTGGTCGAACAAGTCGGATACAGCGCCGAGCAGGTGCAGCAACGGATACAACAGGTCGTTCACCAGGTCCGTTCGTTGCACTCGCGGATGCAAGTGGCCCAGGAATCGTACACGGACGATGAGATCGATTTTCTCTGGTCTCTGCCGCGAACCGTCGTTCCATTGTTATCTCAGCTGAAAGGCCATCACCGACCGCAGCCATTTATCGAGGACGTCGCCGTCCGTCCCGATGCATTGCACGAATTTCTTGTTCAGACGCAAAAGGTTTTTCAGAAGCATCAGGTCACATCGTCGCTTTATGCTCATGCGGCGGCGGGCCAGGTGCATCTGAGACCGTTTCTTCCGGCACTCATGCCTCACGATGCCGGGTTTCTGCAGGATCTCGCTCACGATCTGTATCAAGTGGTGTTCAGCGTGGGAGGAACTATCAGCGGGGAACATGGAGATGGCATGTCGCGGACGGGATTTGTCCGACAGCAGTACGGCCCGTTATATGCCGTTTTTCAACAGATCAAAGAAATTTTCGACCCGCACAATTTGCTTAACCCGGGAACAATTCTGTCGAACGAGACCGATCCGATCGTACAATCTCTGCGACTTCAACCTGAGAAAACCGAAGAATACGTCGAATTGCAGTTGCTTTGGCGACCTGCTGAGATGGTACAGACGGCGGTCCGTTGTAATGGCTGCGGATCGTGCCGCACGCTCGAACCCGAATCGCGGATGTGCCCGTTGTTCAGGCTCGATTTGCACGAAGAATCGAGTCCGAGGGCCAAAGCGAACGTGATGCGAAATCTGGCGGCAGGGCAGCTTGATCCGCAGATCATGACGACTGCTCCCTTCAAACGCCTTGCAGACCTCTGCTTTAACTGTAAACAATGTGTCAAAGAATGTCCCTCCAATGTCGACATTCCGCATCTCATGATCGAGGCCAAAGCAGAGCATGTCTCGGCGAACGGCTTGCCGAATACCGAATGGATTCTGTCGCGAGTTCACGCCGTGGGAACGTGGGGTTGCCGCCTGTCGTGGCTGATCAATCCGGCGTTACGCAGTCGGCCGGTACGCTGGTTACTCGAACATCTGGTCGGACTGGCCCGGGAACGGACGGTCGCTCCTTATTCAAGTAAACCGTTTGTGAAGTCGCTTCCTAAGGATTTGACCACGAAACCGGAGAAGAACGGCGACCTACCCCGGGTTGCATATTTCGTCGATTATTTTGCCAACTATCACGACTCGACAATTGCCCGTGCGTTTATCGCCGTGCTACAGCACAATGACATTCCCGTGTTTGTCCCGCCGGGACAGACGTCGTCGGGCATGGCGATGGTTTCGGCCGGTGATCTTCAGGCAGCCCGGCGATTAGCACAACAGAATCTTCGCGAAATGATCGACCTCGCCCGTGAAGGCTTCCGAATCGTCTGTACCGAACCGGCGGCGGTTCTTTGTTTGCGCGATGAATATCCGCTGGTACTGGATCATCCCGATACTCAGCTTCTTTCGCAAAGCGTGCACGAAGCTGGGGCATTTCTCAAGGAAATGCACGAACAAAATCTGTTGCGAACCGATCTGAACGAAATCGATATGTCAGCCGGTTATCATCTACCGTGCCATCTAAGATATCTGACGTCAACGTCGTCGTTCTGCGATTTATTGACGTTGATTCCGAAACTACAGGTCCATGCAATCCACGCCGGCTGTTCGGGCATGGCGGGAACATTCGGTCTCGCCTCGGAAAACTATTCCCGTTCGATGCAGATCGGAGAAGAGTTGCGACACCAGATTCAAGATCCCGAGTATCAATTCGGGCTGACCGAATGCAGCAGTTGCCGTATTCAAATGGAACAGGGAACGAATCAACGTGTACTGCACCCGGTCGTTCTGCTCGCCTGGGCATATGGATTGTTACCAGATAATCAGCGGGAATTTTTAGCAAAACGTACTCGATCGTGATGAACAGTAAACGATTGAATGATGACCAGAGGATCCTGAAAAGGTTGTGACGACAATGGATTTTCAAGTCAAAATGTTTGCCAGAGCCCGTGATCTTGCGGACGCGGATAGTGTGACCGTCGCTCTTTCCGGCTCTTGTACTATTGCGGATTTACGCCGTGCCCTCAGCGAACAATATCCAGCATTGCAACCGGTTATGACGAACCTGTTGATCGCCGTCGACAATCAATATGCGACCGATGAGATGCCGATCGCTCCGCAGGCAGAAATCGCCTGTTTTCCCCCGGTCAGCGGTGGATAAAGCCGAATGATCATCGACATTCGACAGGATTTTCACTCCGCAGTTGCCTATAATTGAACGTTCTCTCGATTCAACGTGTAGGAGCGTTGATTTTCCACCTGAAACGTGGTCAATTGAAGGGAAAGGCTCTTCGAAGTTTTATCCATACACGGCCCGATTTTCTGACGAATGAAAAATTACACGGAATTCAACGACCGCATCGAGCTTACCGATGCTCTGATCGACTACACCCAGCTGACGGAGGCGATTCGCACTCATCAGGCGGGCGCAATCATTTTGTTCCTCGGTACCGTTCGCGAAATGACGCAGGGACGACAGACATTGTGTCTCGACTACGAAGCTTACCCAGAGATGGCACTCGCTAAAATGCGCGAACTCGCTGGCGAAACTCGCAATCAGTGGCCTGTCGAAAAACTCGGAATTATCCATCGGCTCGGACATCTCGAACTCGGCGAGATCAGTGTTGCCGTTGCGGTGAGTTGTCCGCATCGCAAACACGCATTTGAAGCGGGACAGTACCTCATCGATCGGCTGAAAGAAGTCGTTCCCATCTGGAAGAAAGAGAACTGGAGCGACGGAACGACCGCATGGGTTCATCCCGGCAGCGGTTCTCCGATTCCTCTTCAAAAGGGGGGAACATAACGCATGGCGGATTTGCTCCCTCTTCTCGATACGTTCGGACGCACACACGATAATCTCCGTATCAGCGTAACCGACCGCTGTAATATACGCTGTTTCTACTGCATGCCCGCCGACAACGTACAATTTATGGAGCGGAAAGAACTCCTGACGTTCGAAGAAATCGAACGGTTTGTACGCGTCGCCGCCACATTAGGAAC
>JAQCEJ010000089.1 GCA_027618475.1 Planctomycetota bacterium
GATGTTAAAATGCGATCCATTGCGAGCCTGGAGTGTCTCCCGGCTCAACCCATATGGGAAATGTCGGCTGAATAATATACCTTAATTCTACGATTATAGTTCATGGGAATCGTTGGTAAATCGTCTAACTTACGGCGAAAAAACTGTGAATCAAGACCGGAACGTGTCGGTGGTCAATTGGTCGTTTTCCTGAAACGATAATGCTGATGGCACGATATTTCAGACGATAGAACACCACTATATTCGAGTCATCGAGAGTGGACGAAAACCAAGAGGAGTACCAGTTCGGGCCCGCGCAAATATGCGGTGTGATGCAAGAATATCCACAGGAATTGTTTTCTCTGTGGCTGCAATGATTAGCGTTTGGGGATCGCAAATCTTGAAGAAAGTCCCTAAAATCGGTGGAGAATTGATTGACATTTGCCGCGATTGCGAGTTTACTACCGTCAACTTGCAAGCTTGAAAAAGGCACAACGATGCAGGTCACTGTCTGATTGAGATCAGGAAATTCATACGCAGGAACAGGAGTACGCGATGGCAGAAAAGACGACCGTAAAGGCAATGTCCAAGACAGAAATTCTGGCCAGCTTGTCCGAATCCACAGGATTGAGCAAGAAGGAAGTCGGTTCGGTGTTGGAAGGTCTCTCGGGCTTGATTGCCAAGAATATTGGCAAGAAGGGTCCGGGGTTGTTCAGTGTTCCTGGTTTGATGAAAATTCAGGTGATTCGCAAGCCGGCTACCAAGGCGACGATGCGCCCCAATCCGTTCAAGCCTGGTGAAATGATGCAAGTGGCGGCCAAGCCGGCACGGAATGTGGTCAAGGTTCGCCCGCTCAAGGCGCTGAAAGACATGGCCTGATACTCTGGCGTCTGACTTTATCGTCGACTTTGGAAAGTGCCCTGTCGTTGCTTGGTGCAGAGGCAGGGCACTCAATCCCAGTCAGCGACAGGTTGTGTCGGGGTCTCGTGGCTTTGTTGCCATGGTGCCCTGCTGGGGTGGTTGCCGATCTCTTGGGTGGCGATGAGCAGCCTTGGCATTCTGTCCAGATTGAGTGTTGGCTGCATTGTGCCGATATAGTAAGTTGGTTTGGCGGGTGAAGTCGTTCGCCCGATAGGGCTGGATTGTAGAGATATCCCACCAACCTCAGGAGAGGGGATTGCATTTCGCTATTGTGGGTACGAGATCTTGCCAATTGCTCATCGATTTCAAGTCATGAAATCAGAACCTAACTGATTAGGAGCCGGTATTTCTCCGGAGTGTGTTAGTTTGGATCTGCAGATTGATTGCCGAAACCTTCTTACGCGGGCAGCGGAAACAGTTTGTCGAATTCGGTCTTCCCGTTATTTCGTCGCCGAAATAGAGGAGATCATCTCGAAAGATTGTCGAATGAAGGGAATGCCTGTTAAGGTTGTTTGTCCCTTTTCGTGAGCAGTGTTGTAGTCCTAATATCCAATCGCATAAGGGGATATGGTCTATATCCGAGGGCTTGTGCCAGAACGTGATGGGAGTTCTCGCAAGCTGCGGCCGGTGGGGGTTTGGGGTGACTCGGTAGATTGTGTTCTGTTGTGGATTTGTGAATTCTCTAAGCACGGTGTAGCCTCTTGACCCTCGAAGAGGAACCCCGTACAATCTTCATGCACTGATAGTGTGGAGATTTGTGGGTTATTGCAACCCATGTCGGGGTTTTGAAGCTGGCGGTTCGTCGTTGTCTAAAAGTTCATGACAACGGAACTGATTAGCACCCGGCAGATAACGCTCGTGTTTGGAGACACACATCACATGTTGGTTCTTTCCCGCAAAAAAAATGAAAGTATCGTGATTGACGAAAATATCGTCATCACTGTGGTGGAAGTCCGCGGCGATAAGGTGCGTCTCGGAATTCAAGCACCCAAAGAAGTCCCCATCCATCGGAGCGAAATTCTCGCCGCACTTCAAGTGGAAGATGTTCGAACAGAATTACCCGAAGCAAAAGCAACTGAATCGTAACGGCATCAGTGTCGTGAAGTCATTCTTCGGCGAAAATCAGTCGTGTGGAGGGGAAGTCAACCAGTCGAATCCTGAGTGTCGCTGAAAAAATCAGAAATTTCAGTCGTTGTTCACAGCGTTTCTCTTGACTGTGATTCAGGATCCCTTAAAGTGTGCTTCGACGTGCAAAGTATTCTGTAATCCGATCTTCTTCATCCAATCGATGTTGTCGTGTGCTGGTATGACAGGCTTGGCGTGGAGAATATATTTTTTGATGGTTTTGCGTTAATCGGCCCCATCGTCTAGTCAGGCCTAGGACATCGGATTTTCGATCCGGTAACGGGGGTTCAAATCCCCCTGGGGTCATTTGTTCGACGATTTACGATCGCCAGTCGTTTGTTGTCATGCAACAAACGTAGATGCCGAATTCATGGTCCGAACGGGAAAACGAGTTTCCTTTTTTTCGGACTTTTTCATGCGCACTGTTGATTCTTTCACTCGTCAATCGATGGAAGGCTTCAAGGATGGAATCGCCACTCGCCTGGAGCCAATTGTTTGAAAACTGGCCCGACAGCATTCCTCGAGAAGGGATGGTCGTGACGCGGTATCAGGAAACGATTCCCTTCAAGAATTTCCTGATTTCCAGCGGCCTGTTGCTGCTCGAACGCGAGTCGCCCGATAGTAACGGAGCCCGAAAGGTTATCCTCAGTTACGATGGAATTATGGCCGTCAAAATCGCCAATCCGATGGATCTCGCTCGATTTCAAGTGATGGGATTTCAGGATTCGTTCTGAAACTCACATTGTCTAGGTCATCGGAATAAACCGCGACAATTGCGTCGCTGGCAGTAAGAGGGCTAACGTCACACCGGCGTAGATCGGATCTCCCGTCTGAAACAAGATCAACGAGGCATCCAGAGTGATCAGCGAGAGCAGCATCAATCGCACGCCTTGTTGTACTGTTTTTGGCGAAGGATCCGATAGAGCCCGGAACAGCCGCGCATTGATCGTTAATGCGACCATACCGAGAAGAATCAATGCTGGTGTTGCCGTTGAGGTGGGCGAATTGATCATAAGTCCGGTCAGCGACACGAGTCCAAGATTCACAACACCGATGCCGCCGCTGAGCGACAACTTACGGCTCTGCACTGCCTCTGTGCGAGCGAACCACGTAACGCCGGCAATGTAAATTCCCAGGCCGATTGCCATTCCCGACTGCGGAACGGACCACAGTTGTTCTGCCAGACTCGCACCCAGCATGACGTTTAGCAGCCGGCAGCTCCCCATTGCCAACGGCCCTAAGACCGTTGATTTGAGCAATCCATCGTATGCAAGAATGCTGACCAGAAGCAGGCTGGACACACACAAGGTTTGCATTCCGACACTCGCCGCGGAGACGAGACTGATGACGATCATGAGAGCGCTGAGCATGATCGCCCCACGCATCGAAACGCGGCCTGAAGGTATCGGGCGATGCGGCCGTTCCAAGGTATCCTGCTTGACGTCGAAGACGTCGTTGAGCACCATCCCCGCCCAATACAGACAAATCGATGAAAGCAGAATTCCTGCGAATTGTGCATACGGCTCGAAACTGCCTTGCGTGATGACGAAGCCAAGCAGAATGTCGGC
This sequence comes from Planctomycetota bacterium, assembly GCA_027618475.1. GTDB lineage: Bacteria > Planctomycetota > Planctomycetia > Planctomycetales > Planctomycetaceae > JAQCEJ01. Next base: position 3,594 of record JAQCEJ010000089.1, read on the forward strand.
GATTGCCGTGAATACTGCCGGCACACGCAGCAATTGCCAATAGGCGAGCCATGCCGAACGCCGTACTGATCGTTCTGTGTCAACGGGAGGATTCGAAGTTTGCATAAACGGTCTGTGAAAAAAAGAGAGAGTAGACGCTCCATCATCACGGCCGAATCAGGAATTTGCAATCACCGCTTGCATCCATTTCGAGAGTTCCGACTCGAATTCATTTAGTGTTTCGGAGGTTTTTTTCTTGACGTCGTCGAGCGATTGCCCCCCGTCAATTTTCGTTTTAGCAAAGAAATAAAACTTAATCTTCGGTTCGGTTCCCGAGGGACGAATCGCAAACCGCAACTGGCATTGCGCCGGTGCCGTCTCGACGATCAGTAAGTCACCGCTCGGTTCGGGGAGGTCGCTCACCTTTTCGTTTTGAGGCAGGCGGCGAGTTTCGTGCAACTTGAAATCATGCACGCTTGCCAGAATCAGGCCTGCCAGATCCGTGGGGGGCGAGTCGCGAAATGATTGCATCAGGAGAGCAATCTGTGCCTGTCCGCGCGATCCTTCGCAAACCTGAGAAATCTGGCTTTCGAGATAATAACCATGTGCGATGTAAATTTCATCGAGACGATCGAGTAACGACTTGCCTTGTTGCGCGAGTTCGGCAGCGTGTTCCATCAAGAACAACGCGGCAACCGAGGCATCTTTATCGCGCGCATATTGACCTGAAAGATAGCCGAGCGATTCTTCGACGCCGATCAAAAAAGTATCGGGTCCGTGTTTATCCATCGTTTGCGCGATGTATTTGAATCCGACGAGCAAGTCGTCGATCGCCAGCACGCCGTGAGCACGAGCGAGATCGGCGATGAGGGGTGTTGTCACCAGCGTCTCGACGACGTAATGCTGCGGTGTGAGTTTGCCGCTTTCCTTCCATTTGCTCAAAACGTAGTCGGTCAGCAGTACGCCGATGCGGTTGCCGGTGAGATGCACGAACTTGCCATCGGCATTGCGAACGGACGCACCGAGACGATCGGCGTCGGGATCGCTGGCGATGATCAGCCGAGCGTCAGTTGTCTCGGCCCATTCGCTAATTGGTGCGAACACCTGGGGGCGTTCGGGGTTCGGCAAATGATCGGGAACGTTCGGGAAATTACCGTCTGCCTTTTCGTGTGGCTCATAGACCTTGAGTTGATTGAACCCCGCTTTTATCAGCACTCGCTGCACCGAAGTCATCCCTACCCCGTGCAGCGGTGAGAAGACAGCCGAAATGTCTCGCGCTGACGAAAGACTTTGTTCGAGCACCGCATCGATGTAGGCGTCATCAATTTCCTTGCCGACGAGGATGATTTTTCCCGCAGCGACAGCCTCATCGAAATCCAGTATCGGAATTTCTTTCGACTGATAGACACAGTCGATAATCCCTTTGTCATGAGGCGGCAACACCTGGGCTCCACTCGACCAGTAGGCTTTGAAGCCGTTATCCGCCGGGGGATTATGCGACGCCGAGATCATCACGCCGACGTCGCATCCGAGATGCCGCACCGCGAACGACAACTCGGGCGTCGAGCGAAAGCCGTCGAACAGATAAACGGTCAGACCATTCGCGGCGAGCGTCGTCGCCGTCAGTTTGGCAAATTCCGGCGAACGGTTACGCGAGTCGCAGGTCACCACGGCCTTGCCGGAATTCTTCTCTGTATACGCTGTTTTGTACGTCGTCAAATTGTAATGCATCGCGAGGCCGTGGGCCGATTCGGCGATGGTACGGTCGTTTATCGTCGCCGAGCCGAATTCGGCCATCGGACCGCGCCGACCGCCGGTACCGAAGGGGATCACTTCCCAAAAGAGTCGATCGAGTTCGGCAAATTGTCCGGCGTCGATCATTTTATTGATAGCCGGGACGTATTGCTGATACTGCGGCTCGGTAAGCCATCGCATCAGATTGGTCAGCGCGCCTTGTGACAGTTTCTTGTCACACACCGCCTGCTCGACAGCTAGACGGGATTTCATATCGGGAGAGGTCATGAGGTAGTGCTTTTCTGCGTAGGATCTGATCGTCATCAATGACATTCAGAATAGACTTACTCGCGGTTTAATGCTTCATCCAAATTGAGCAACAACGATGACAGGGCTGTCATCGCGGCGTGTTCGGCGATATCGAGTGATGTGTTACGCGATGCTTCGCCGATAGAGACGAGTTTTTCAGCTGCGGGAAGATCGGCGTGATACTCGTTGCGAAACCGAGACAATGCACCGATGAGAATCTGTAATTCGACATCGTCGGGCTGTCGCGAAGTGACCATACGAAATGCATGTGTCACTCGCATTGCATCATTTTCGAACGGGATAAGCATCAACCGCTCGGCGAAGACGCGAGCCGCTTCGACGAAAGTGATGTCGTTCATCAGCGTTAACGATTGCAGCGGTGAGTTCGTTCGCACCTGACGGACGGTGCAGACCTGTCGGGGGGACGTGTCGAACATCATCGTCGGCGAGACGGATCGCCGCCAGAATGTGTACAAGCTACGACGATACAAGTTCGGGCCATGATCCTGCACGTAGGTGATCTTCCCTAAGCTAAAATCTTCCCATATCCCCGGGGGCTGATATGGTCGGACCGGAGGCCCCCCTGTTCGTTCTGCAAGCAATCCGCTGATCGCCAGTGCCTGATCGCGGAGGGTGAATGAGTTCACTCGAAAACGCAATCCGCGAGCCCATAATCGGTTTTCAGGATCGCGATCGAGCCCCTCGGGAGTTGCATAGGAAGATTGCCGGTATGTCGCACTGGTGACCAGTTGACGGATAAAGAGTTTGACGTCCCAGTGAGACGAGAATTGGACGGCGAGCCAGTCGAGTAATTCAGGATGGGTTGGCGGTTCACCCTGCACCCCGAAATCTTCGGGAGTGCGTACGAGTCCCAGACCGAAGATGCGTTGCCAGAGACGATTGACAGTCACGCGGGCCGTCAGCGGATGAGAAGGGGCCATCAACCATTTTGCCAGTCCTAGACGATTTACCGGTTCGTTGTCGGGAATATGAGGAAGAATCGCTGGGACGCCGCGCTCGACTTTTTCGGTCGGCTTGTCGTATGCACCGCGGTCGAGAATAAACGTTTCGCGCGGTTCGGCCCGTTCTTCCATAATCATTGTGATCAGTACAGATCGCTTTGTCTCATCGAGTTTCTTTCGGGCCTCATCGAGCTGTTTCGTCAATTCAATTCGCTCGACATCGGAGTCGAGAAAGTGAGCGGTAAGCTTTTGTTGTTGCTCTTCTGAACGCTTATCGCTTGCAATATCGAGAATGGTTTGAATGTCTTCCGGTAACGTTTGTCGATCGACGTTTGCTTCCCACTCCGGCTGTTGTGATTTGAGCAATTCACTCCGTTCGTTGAGTCTCGATTGTGATTGTTCAACCTGTTTTGTTTCGTCGTTGATCTGCCGTTCCTGTGCGGGGGTCGGAAGTTCGATTGTCGGGGCCGCCGTGCTGCTGCGGCGATCGACGGCTCCAGTTTCGTCGATGTTATTGAAAAACGCATACAGTTCGTAAAACTCTTTTTGCGAGAAGGGATCGTATTTGTGGTCATGACATCTGCCGCAACCGAGCGTCAGACCCATCCAGACGGTTGACGTCGTCTCCACGCGATCGACGACATAATCGACACGAGATTCTTCAGCAATGCGGCCTCCTTCGCCGTTGAGCATATGATTGCGATTGAACCCGGTTGCGATTTTTTGTTCGAGTGTCGGTTCGGTCAATAAATCACCCGCGAGTTGTTCGATCGTGAATTGATCAAACGGCATGTTGGCGTTGTACGCCTCAATCGCCCAGTCACGCCAGGGCCACATGGCTCGAGTGCCGTCGGTCTGATATCCATTCGTATCGGAATATCGCGCGGCATCGAGCCATTCGATAACCATTCGCTCGCCGAAACGAGGAGAACCGAGTAATCGATCGACAACTTTCTCGTATGCATCGGGAGAGTCGTCTGCAAGGTATTCGTCGATTTCGTCGATCGTTGGAGGCAAACCCGTCAAATCGAGAGTCACTCGGCGGATTAATGTTTCGCGATTTGCCTCGGAAGCGGGCTTCATTCCTTCCTGTTCAATTATTGCCAGGATGAACTTATCGAATGGTTGTCGAGCCCAACTGGTATCGATAACGGCTGGAACGGTTGGACGAACCGGAGCCACGTATGCCCAGTGTTCTCGCCATTCAGCTCCCTGGTCGATCCAGCGTTTAATCAGTTCGATTTGCTCCAAGGTCAGCTTTTTTCCCGAATCGGCAGGTGGCATGATCTGTTCAGAATCGTTGCTGCTGATTCGCTGATGCAGGGGGCTGTTTGAGGCATCTCCCGCGATGATCGCCGTATAGCCACCGAGATCGGCGAACGCCGATTCCTTTCGGTCGAGCCGCCATTCGCTGACACGGGTTGCTGCATCGGGGCCGTGACAAATGAAGCAGTTATCGGAAAGAATCGGTCGGATTTCGCGGTTAAAGTCGATCGGTTGTTGCGAATGCTGATCTTGGGCGAACGTCGAAACTTGATCGACGAACATCGGGTATAAGAAGACTAAGTATGTCGCAAATATGTTCAGCCAATTCACGTGTTACGCTCCTCGGTTGTTTGCCGGATTTACAAGCCTTCAGCATATCACACCCGCCAGTGGACGTGCAAATCGCATGGTTTGAGGTTTAATAACTGCACCAATAGGTCGATGGTGCTTGATGACATCAGTAAGTCAGCGAATTCTCAAATTCAGCGGCTGGTCGTTAGGTAGCGACACCGCTACAATTTCAAAGCGTTAACCTGTAGATTTTGTTCGAAGGGCAGGAGACCGGTTTCACGATGTGGAAAATGGGGGTGCAGAATCTGTTCAGCCGGCCTGCGCGCTCGCTGCTTTCCATTCTCGGACTCACGGTCGCCATCATGGGAATGGTCGGCCTGTTTTCGGTCGCCCGCGGCATCGATGCGTTGATGTCTAACACATTCAAACGCGTTCCCGGGTTAATTGTTCTGCAGACCGGGGCTCCGGTGCCGTTGTTCTCGCGTCTACCTGAACAGTGGGAGCCGGAACTCAAAGCGATGCCCGAACTCGCGGTCGTCAACGCTGAATTGTGGCAAAGAGCAAATGTCGTCGAAGGAAAGATGGTCGTCAGCCCACCGCGATTTTTGTTCGGAACCGACATCGCGACGCGGAAACAGCTCAAGCATTGCGTGTATCAAACGGCAATGATTGAAGGACGGTTTCTCATAGAATCGGACCGCAACCAGCCGAACGTCGTCGTCAGCCGGGCGATTGCGAAAGACTACAAAAAAGCGATCGGCGATACGCTTCGCATCAACGGCGACGTGCTTACCATCGTGGGTATGTACGATACCGGCTTGATGCTGCTCGATGTGGCGATCATTATGGATATCAGTACGGCACGTACACTGACGCGGTTTGGCGAGGGATCGGTCTCAGCGTATTATCTCGAAACGCAAGAGGGGCTCGATTCCGAAACGGTCGCTGTGACGATTGAAGAACATTTTCGCGGTCGGGAAGTCCCGGCGATCGGTTCCGAGTCGCTACTGACATTGAACTGTGGCAACGGAAAGTCGCTGCTGGGAAATTTGCTCGGGTCGATATTAAACGGCACGCCGAAGCCGACGACGAATGATACTACAATCAGAGAAAATAGTGAGAAATCAACGGCACTCGGCGAAACATCCGATCGCGCCGCGCTGTCTGACACGGTCGATGAAAACATGCCAGTCGAGGTTCGCAGTCCCGAGGATTGGGTCGAGCGTTTTGAGAAGATCAATGCTGATTTAGAGTTGATTCTCGGTGTATTGACGGCGATTGGTGTGACGGTCGCCGTGCTCAGCATTGTCAATACAATGTTGATGAGCGTGACGGAACGAGTGATCGAGTTCGGTATTCTCAAAGCGAACGGATGGACGAACGGCAACGTTCTGCGTCTGATTTTGTCGGAGAGTGCAACGATTGGTGTCTTCGGCGGTATTTTTGGCAGCAGCTTCGGTTGGGGGGCGACGGTGTTCATCAATTGGAAATGGAGCGAACGCATACATCTTTACGCCAGTCCGGGGTTGCTTGTCTTCAGTGTCGTATTCAGCATCGTGATGGGGACGCTCGGCGGGTTGTATCCCGCGTGGTGGGCGACACGTATGATGCCGGTGGATGCGATACGTCGCGGATAACAGGTCTTAATTCATCATGATCATTCGTGCGGAAAACATTACCAAAACGCATCGGCTCGGCGAGCATACGGTCAATGCGCTCAAAGGGGTAAGTTGTGAAGTTCCGCACGGTGATTTTCTTTTTATTGTCGGGCCATCGGGGAGCGGAAAGAGTTCACTGCTGTATGTGATGGGAGCCCTCGACGAACCAACCTCGGGCGACATCTACATCGGTGAGCAACGGATGGCGGCGCTCACGAAAAAACAACGAGACGAATACCGTCGGCTACAAGTTGGATTTGTGTTTCAAAGTTTCAATCTGCTGAGAAATCTCAATGCCATTGATAATGTGCTCGTCCCGTTTTTTCCGCAGGGTGTTTCACCGCAATTGAGAAAGGATGCAACGACGTTGCTCGAACGTATGGGGCTTGGCGATCGATTGTTACATCGACCGAACCAGCTCTCGGGGGGAGAACAGCAACGTGTCGCCCTGGTACGAGCAATTTTGAAGAGGCCGGCAGTTATTCTCGCTGACGAACCGACCGGCGAGTTGGACAGCCAGTCCGGGGCCGAGGTGTTTCGCATTCTGCGGGAGCTCTCAAGTGAAATCGGTTCAACGGTGGTCGTCGTGACGCACGATACACGGTACATTGAAGCGGGAGATCGCATCCTTAAAATGCAAGACGGCCAGATTATAGGAGAACAAACGGCATGAGTACCGAAGTATTTCTGACATGGGAGGCACCCGTGGCCCGCGTTCGATTCAAAGACGAACGGGGAATTCACATTCTTTCGGCTGATGTCCGCCGACGCCTGAATGAGGTCGTCGGTGAGATCGAACGACTCGACGACTGTCGGATTGTGGTATTTGAAGCCGAGGGACGCACATTTATTGCCGGTGCTCAGATCAAGGAATTTCAGGGATTGAACATCGGCACCGCTGAAGCACTGGCGAAAGAAGGACAGCGTCTGATGCAGCGGATCGAAGACTTGCAGCCGATTACCGTGGCAGCGATCAACGGTGCGGCAGCCGGTGGTGGGTGTGAATTGGCTTTGGCGTGCGATCAACGTATCGCCTCGGCGAATGTTCGCATCGGTCTTCCTGAAGTAACGCTCGGTCTCGTTCCCGGATGGGGTGGAACCGTTCGCGCGACGCGGTTGCTTGGAGAACATGTGGCGAAACGAATGATTCTCTCCGGTGAATTGTTGACAGCTGAATCGGCATTGTCATTGGGGCTTATCGACGCCCTGTTTGCTGCAGAAGAATTTACGGAGGCTGTCGAACGGAGGGTTGCACAACTCTATTCTGGCGGTCCCATGGCATGCCGCGCCGTGAAGGAGTTGATCCGACAGATGCGACCGAAATCGATCGCAGAAGATTATGACCGTGAAGCGTCGGCATTTGCAAAGTGTTTTTCGACCGACGAGGCGATGGAGGGCTCCTCTGCGTTTTTAGAGAAACGACCGGCACGGTGGCAAAATTGAGTTCTGTGTTGAATTGCAAAACGGATTCTATTACCGGTAAGTGAAAAATGCACACGCCCCGACGTTCCAGCCGACTTCGATTTCAGGATTATCTGACTCGGATTCGTCATCTGAATCCCGATGAACGGAAACAGCGGTCGCGCGTTCGAATGCATTCGAGTTCCTCGTCACCTGGTGGGCCACGAAAACGGTTGCGGTCGACGCGACAGTTACTGAAGAGCTTCTTCGAGTTACTCGGCGACCAAAAGCGGAGTCTTGTCTTCGCATTGATTACATTGACGATTTCGACTTTGCTCGGGCTGATTCCGCCGGCGGGAACGAAGTTTGTTATCGATTACGTTCTCACCGGAGTTCCAGTTCCGCAAGCTTTCGTTAATTGGGGCTTGCCGTCGACGCACTGGGATCTGCTTTTGTTTGTCGCGTTGGGTATGGTGGTGATCTCTGTCATCAGGATCTGCGTCCATGTTTCGGGTCGCTGGTACGCCACACGTGCGACGAAACGTCTTCAGGTCAACGTTCGTAAGAAAGTGTTTGCACACGCTGTACGATTGCCGTTGCATCGTGTGCACGAACTTAAATCGGGAGGAGTGGCTAGCCTGCTTCGCGAAGACGCCGGAGGTGTCGGCGAGTTAATCTTCGGTATGTTCTACAACCCCTGGCGGGCGATCGTGCAATTGCTGGGCAGCATGCTGATTCTGGCATGGGTCGACTGGCGGCTGCTGATCGGGGCGATGGTGCTGTTACCATTGGTTTATGTCACTCATCGAACATGGATCAATCGCATTCGCCCGCAGTATCACGATATTCGGCAACAACGTCAGGAAATCGATGCTCACGCAACTGAAGCCTTCGGCGGTATGCGCGTCGTTCGAGCATTTAACCGGCAAAAAAGCGAAGCCGGCCGCTTTGTCGTCTCCACCGATCTGATGACACGTCAGGAAATTCGCGTCTGGTGGTGGTCGCGGCTGATCGAAATCGTATGGGAGACGCTGATCCCGCTATCATCGGCAATTCTTCTCCTCTATGGCGGATATCAGGTTCTTCAAGGAGAACTGACGCTGGGCGACCTGATGATGTTTCTCGTTTACCTCGTCATGCTGCTGGAACCGCTTGCCGTGCTGGCCGAAAGCGCGACGCAGTTTCAGAACGCGCTGGCGGCACTCGATCGCGTGCTCGATTTACTGACAGAAGATCTCGAGATGCCACGACGCGACAACTCGCTTCGCTTGAACAAAGTCGATGTGAGCGGCGCGATCGCGTTCGAGAACGTTCACTTTCGATATCCTGGTGCCGCATCATTTGCGTTACAGGAGATTTCGTTCCAGGTTCCGGCAGGTCAGACATTTGCCCTTGTCGGCAGTAGCGGGGCGGGAAAGACGACGTTGTGCAACCTGGTGGCGCGGTTTTACGATCCAACGAGTGGACGAATTACTTGCGACGGACACGATCTGCGCGATATCGATGTCGATTCGTATCGCAGTCTATTAGGAGTGGTCGAGCAGGACGTGTTCTTGTTCGATGGAACGATTGGTGAGAATATCTCGTATGCGAATCGCGACGCCGATATCGAACATGTTCGCAATGCCGCGGATATCGCGAACGCCGCGGAATTCATCGAAAGGCTGCCGCTGGGGTACGATACCGTCATCGGCGAACGGGGTGTAAAACTTAGCGGCGGTCAACGACAACGAATTGCGATCGCCCGCGCGGTTCTCGCCAATCCGAAAATCCTGATTCTCGACGAAGCAACGAGCAACCTCGATTCGGATAGCGAACAGTTGATACAGGCCTCGCTTAAACGGCTGATGAAGGACCGTACGAGTTTCGTTATTGCTCACCGATTAAGCACGATTGCACATGCCGACCGGATCGTTGTCATGGAACAAGGGAAGTTTCGCGAGATCGGCACTCACGACGATTTAATGGAGACCGACAGCCGATATCGCGAAATGGTGCAAACGCAAATCGGCATGATGCTGGTGACGGCGAATCAAGGTGTAAGGGATGAAGGGTGAGGGGGGCGATTGCTCGAATGGGATTCATATTTCGGTTGGCGGTATGAAACAAATCATCAATATAGTCTTATGTGCGTTGTCGGCGATGGCGCCATAGAATAGGCGATACCTTCGTCAGAATATTAGTCTCGCGAGGATTGTCATCATGAAACGATTTCTGTTATTTGCCGGTGCATGGCTGGCGGTTGTGGCGTCATCTCCGATTGCGCACGCCGAAGATTCGGCTGACGACGACGGAAAACTACGCATCATTTGTTTCGGAGCTCATCCCGATGATGCCGAGTACAAGAGCGGCGGGGCTGCTGCGTTATGGGCCAGGCAGGGACATCATGTGAAGCTCGTTTCCGTCACGAACGGCGACATCGGGCACTGGCAGATGTCGGGAGGTGCTTTGGCCAAACGGCGCACGGCAGAGTCGGCTGAAGTGGCCAAGACGCTTGGTGTCACGTCGCAAGTGCTGGATATTCATGACGGAGAACTGGAACCGACACTGGAAAACCGCAAGACGATCACACGGCTGATTCGAGACTGGAACGCCGACATTGTCATCGCCCATCGGCCGTGGGATTATCATCCCGATCATCGCTATGTTGGCATTCTCGTACAGGATGCGGCCTTCATGGTGACGGTGCCGTTCTTCTGTCCCGATACGCCGGCACTGAAGAAGAATCCGGTGTTTTTGTATTCGAGCGACGGCTTCAAGAAGCCGTATCCGTTTCAGGCTGATATTGCCGTCGCGATTGATGACGTGTTTGATCTGAAGGTTGATGCGTTGATGGCTCTGGAATCGCAGACATTCGAAGGAGGAGCGGGAGGAAGCCAGGCTTATGTCGACACGGTTCCGCCGTCGTCACAACCCGAATTGAGAAGGGCATGGCTCAAGGAACGCTGGGAGAGCCGAGCAGGAGGCGAGGCGAATCGCTTCCGCGACGCGCTGATTCGCTGGTACGGTGAAGAGCAGGGGAAGGACATCAAGTATGCCGAGGCTTTTGAAATCTGTGAGTATGGCCGTCAACCGAATAATAGGGAGATTCGGGAACTGTTTCCATTTTTTCCCAAAGCAGAATAGATGACCGTACGCGTTCGAACAGCGAAAGTAGGGTTCATGGGAGAGCCATGACGCGAACGATTGCCGGCGCGACGCGGATGGCCTGCATGCATGTCTCAAAACAAAAAAAGCTCGGATGTTAAATCCGAGCTTTTTTCGATGAATGCATAATGATCGCAGGTCTTGCTCCACCTTCAACAGCACGCTGTCTGGTTCTTCCCTGAGACCAGACCAGGATGCTGTTATGGGTGAATTCGTCGGACCGTCGTCGTTAGGCGAGTTGTTTCCGACGTCCGACGAGCGTCCGAATCCGTTCGGCTAATAATGCCGTATCGAACGGTTTACGGAAGGTTTCGTTGAACATGGTGCGATCGAAACCGCTGGCGTTGTCTTCTTCGCTCAGCAGGCCGATAAGCACGGAGTCGGAGTAATCGTGATTTCGTCGCAGGTTTTGAGCGATCATGAGCGCTTCGCTACGACCCATGACGAAATCGATGACGACACAATCCGGATGCAGGGACTCGGCCTGAATACCGGCTTCGAATCCGCTGGCGGCAACTTCCATTTTGAAGTCTTCCGCCGGCATCATTTCTGTCAGACTTAATCTCAACTGGGCATCAGGACCGACCAGCAAAATTTTTCCCATCGCCTCGTCTTCCAGTTCCCCTAACGGCATGCCGTGTTCTTTGAGGAAGCGGATGAGGTGTTCGCGGGGGATCCGACGATCTTGCGAACCGGGAATTCTGTATCCACGCAACCGGCCAGAATCAAACCATTTACTGACGGTGCGAGGAGCAACTTTGCAGATCTTTGCTACTTGACCAGTAGTGAAGATCGTTTTCATGTGCGGGCTCTCCAATCACTTCTTGGCAAACTCAGAGGGTTCGTAGGCCCTCTCGATCTTCACCCCACGACAACGGCCGGCTCTCATAGCCTGATTGGGTCCGTGCGAAAGACCATAGTCGTTTTGGGTCGGGGTAAATCTCAGAGATTGGTCCGATATAAGGCGTCTTGAACCTTGTATAGGTACCGGTCTACTCACATAACGGGATTTTGGATCTTGGACTTTTCGCTCTATCCGTCAACACAACTTTGTTTCGTCTCTGGGGAATAAATTCCCGGAACCTCATTGGGGAGACGAAGCCGAATCATTCTTTGCGAATGAATGGACTTGCAGGTTGGACGGAGTCCCGTTTGCCCCTTGCCCCCCATCAACGTTATTTGCGGTCGTCTCTTGTTCGGCGTTTCGACTATCGCTCGATTCCGAACATGATTCAATTCGCTCATTTCGTCTGACTTATTTTTTCGACCTGACGGGGGTGCGGACTTTAAGATCTTTGCGTGGCTTGTCCTTCGTGCGTTCTCTAGCTGAGGCACTCATTAGCATGAACATGAGCGAAACCCAGTCGGGACGATTGTATGGACCGCAGCTAATCTTTTGATTGAACTCGACTTACGGCAGCGCATGACGATACGCGAGCCGGCGAATTCGTGCGACCCTCTTGACCGTCTCGATTTAAAAAAAGTTCGCGCTCATGCGGCCTGGTTCTGGTCTTCTGACGGTTTTTTGAAGTCACTGTTTTCGTTGACGTCCTCAAACCGGACCGAAAATCGCTTCGAGATACCCGATTGCTCCATCGTTACGCCGTGCAGCACCGACCCCGCCGACATCGATCGCTTATTGTGCGTAATCAGAATAAATTGCGTCGCTGTGTCAAATTCCTTCAATACCGAGACGTACCGCTCGACATTTGCTTCATCCAACGCGGCGTCCACTTCGTCGAGAATACAGAACGGGCTCGGCTTGCTGCGGAAGATTGACATCAACAAAGCTACGGCGGTCATCGTTTTCTCACCGCCGCTCATCAGAGTGATGCTTCTCAACTCTTTACCGGGAGGTCTTGCGACGATATCGATACCACAGTCCAGTACATCTTCGGGGTCTTCGAGAATGATATCTGCTTCGCCCCCGCCGAAAAGTTTACGGAACAACTCTTTAAAATGCCCGCGAATGGTTTCAAAGGTATCCAGAAAAATCCGCTTGCTCTCGATATTCAATCGCCGAATTATTTCATCCAGCGTCGCCTGCGCGGCGACAAGATCGTCGAGCTGCGCCTTGAGTTGGCCGTATCGTTTATCCAATTCATCAAGGTTTTGCAGACTGTCTGGGTTTACGTTCCCCATCATTTTCAGCTTACGGCGTAGTCGCTGGACATACCCGTCAACCACGTCGCGGATTTCTTCGAATTCAACGGCGTCGAATTCGACATTCGTTAATACCGACTCATCAGTATGTTCCGTACTCAGATCGACCTCCGACGATTCGCCTTCTTCTTCACCGGACAATGAATCAACGATCTCGCCTGTCTCTTCCGGAACTTCTTCTGCCGTTTCGACGACCTGTTCGGATGAGTCGAACGATTCGATCGACTCATCCTGGTCATCCGTGGTGTGATGTTGCGACGGCTTGGAAAGCCCCTTGATCCGGCCCGCTTTGTACAGTGCCAGTGCCGAAGCACCGGTCCCTACGATGTCTTCAAGCGTTAACTGGTATTCTTCTTCGATACGCTGTTTCAATGTGGTGATCTGGTATTGAATGTCGCGAGATTGCATCTCCCGTGTATGCTTTGTGTCCTGAAGTTCACGGCGTTCCTGTTGGACCTGATTATCTTCCTTTTGCAGTTTCGCTCGAATCTGTCGTAATTGTTTTTTCTCGCCGTGAATTGACAGCACGTCCCGTTCGCTGAGATCGCTATCGAGGTAGAGTTCCGCCAGACAGGCTCGCGAATTCAGTATCTGCAACGAATACTGGCGGAGTTTATCGCGAGTTGCTTCAAGTCGGCGTTCGGATTCTTGATATTGCTGTTGTCGTTGTCGTTGTTCTTCGGCATGCCTTGACTGTTCTTGTTCGAGGGCAGAAAGCCGTTCTTCGTGTTTTGCAAGCGCCACCCGGGCGATTTGCAATTGCTGCTCGATTTCTTCGACCTGCGTTTCGACAGCCGTTACCCGTTCGGTGTGTTGTGACAGTTGCTTCTGAGTCGCTTCAATCTCGGCACCGAGTTTTGTCAGGCGAGACTGTGCCTCGGCCTGTTGGAGCTGAAATCGCTCGAGCCGACTTGCCAATTCATCCGATTCACTTTCCCACCGATGTCGTTCCTGTTCGAGACGGACGATTTTCTGCTCATGTTCGGTTGCCTGAGCTTTCGCTTCAAGAAAATGATCGTTTTCCTTTTGCCAGCGCTGATGAAGTTCCCCCGCCTCTGCATCGATCATTGTCAGCGTTTCGACCAGTTCGGCGAGGCATTTGTGCTGTTCCGACATCGCCGCGTCGACACGAATCAGTTCGTTCCTCAGCCTACGGAGTTCACTCTTGCGCGAGACGATCGCCGATTCCGGTCGGTCGAGTCCGACGAACAGTGTCCCGTCGGCTTCTAGACGTTCCCCTTGCAGCGTGACAAAGCGGCAAGATTTTCCTTCTGTTTGTGCAAGTTCGAGTGCGACGTCGAGTTTTTCGACGATCCAGGTGTTGCCGAGCAGCGCGGTAATTAATTTCCGCAAATCATCGGTCAATTCAACGGTCGGGTCGAGATTATCCATTACCAGTTCGTCAGCCCGATGTTTGACACCGGGATATGCAGAGAGATCTATGTTCGCCGCCGACGAATTCTTGTCATCCGAAAGATCCGCGAGCGAGACAAACCCTACACGGCCGTTGATGGTTGCCACATTGTGATTGAGGTAGTCGATCAGAGAAGAAAATTCGTGCATGACGAGCAGTTGGGCGCGGTCGCCCAGAGCGACTTCCAGAAGCGCAGCATGATCAAGATCGACCACGAGCAAGTCGGCGATGCTGCCGAGGAGTTGATTCCAGGGAGGCGCTGCCGCCGTTTTGGATCGGCTCAGAATTTCTTTGACACCGAGTCCCATCCCTTCCTGGCGGAGTTCCCAGTCTTCGAGAATCCCTTTGCGGGCTTGAAGTGCGCTGCGTTCTTCGCGGAGTTCGGAAGATCGCTTCTGAGATAGTTCGTAATCTTGCGACAGCTGACGGTGTTGCTGGCGGACTGTCGTTAACTCGGCCTCAACAGCTTCGGACTGTTTTTGCCGTTCTTCAACGATTTCTATTTGAAGATCGAATGCCGCACGGGCTCGTTCTAATTCATCGTTACACCGTTCGAGTTCAGTTGCAGCGCGCAGTTCGGATTCGCGAAGGGCAACAATCTGCGCATTGAGTCCGGTAACGCGATGCTGACGTTCGTGTTGTTCCTGAACGGCGGCAGTGTGTTGTTCCTTCAGCGTGTCACAGTGTTGTCGTGTCGATTCGATGAGCGAGTTGTGTTCAGCAACCTGCAATTCGTAGCGTTCAACTTCGGCCTTACGTGTTGTAATCGACTGTTGAGACTCGGCCAAAGCCGAAGACGTAGTCGCGGCGAGTATGTCGATTTCGCGTGTACGGTGATGCAGTCGACTTCGTTGGGTTCGCAATCGAGTGATGTCGGCATCCAGTTCCTGGCTGCGGGTTTGCAAATGTTGAATTGTCGATTGCTCGCGCGTGATCGCCTGGCCGGTTTGCGAGTGACCGCGTTCGATGGCGAGCAGACGATCGTCGAGTTCTGAAATCTGTTGGTCGAGAAGCGTCAACTGCTGTTCGGAAGCCTGCCGTCGTGCATTTAGCTGTTCGAGTTCGGTTTCGTCGCTTTGAAGTCCCTGTTGGACCTTCGACAACTTTGCAGAAAGAGTCCGTGCGTCGTCGGCGGCAAGTCCGAGCCAGAGTTCGCGGAGTTCAATCTCGACTTCACGATATTTAAGTGCTTTGGTCGCCTGCGTCTTGGCCGCGTTGAGCTGTGTGTCGACTTCATCGACAATGTCGGTCAGGCGCAAAACGTTTTGTCCGATGCGTTCCAGCTTGCGGAGCGTTTCGACCTTACGAAGTTTGTAACGGCTGATTCCAGCTGCTTCTTCGAAAACGACACGGCGTGTGGAAGCATTGGCTTGCAATATCTGTTCGACGCGACCTTGTTCGATGATGCTGTAAGCGGACGCACCGGCACCGGTACCGAGAAAGAGATCTTTGACATCTTTCAATCGGCAGGTGGCACCGTTGATGAGATATTCGGATTCACCCGTTTGCCACAATCGACGACCGATTTGAACTTCGGGGGTATCGACCGAAAGAGTCTGTTTCGAGTTGTCGAATGTGAGTACAGCCTCAGCGAAGGCGCTGGGCTTGCGACCCAGAGCGCCATTGAAGATGACGTCCGTCATCTCTTTACCACGGAGACTTTTCGGGCTTTGATCCCCGAGAAGCCATTTGATGCCGTCGACGACGTTGCTCTTGCCGCTGCCGTTCGGTCCTACCACACAGGTGATGCCGTTGGAAAAATCGAATTGCGTGCGATCGGCAAAGCTCTTGAAGCCAAACAGCTGCAGAGATTTAAGCATTAACGTTTGCCAGCTTTTTTGAAGACATCCCATCGCCACCAGGACTTGCTTTGAGCCGGAGCGTCACCCGCGTTGTCTGAATCGGCATCGACCGAGTTCGCCGTCAAATCAATCAGGCTGGCGTTTCCCTGGTCTGGTTCGGCCTCTCGCTCGAGAGATTGAAGGTCGTCCAGTTCAAACGACGCCTGCTGAACTCCACCCTCATCGTCATCAACCGACGCATCTTCTCTGAAGGATTCGCGTTGTCGAAGTTCTCCTTCGGTGTCGGGAACTGCAAAGGTGTTTGGCGCCAGCTTCGAACGACCGATTCGCTTTTTCGCACGAAGCGTTGTGCCGTCTGCGAGCTGGGTTTCGGGTCTGACGTAAATACGTCCCGACTTTGGCAATGAATCGATTTCGATGTGACCGATCAGGTTCCTCTGGTGTTCAGCTTCAACGAGCAGTTGAGCCACTTCGGGATACGATGCACCGAATTCTGCGACGGTCTGTATCACATCGGCGATACGCGTTGAAACTTCGCGGCGACGATCGGGTTTGCCGGCTTCGTAACGACTGACAACGATCGTATTGCTTCCCGGAGCGGCATTGATGTGAATGTGATTTCCTGCTGACGCAGCAATGGGAGTCAGCATACGCTGGTTTTCGCCGTACAGAACGATCTCCGCACGTTTATTGTTTGTCATATGAATAAGAGGACTTCCATCTGTCGGAAGCACGTGCAGCATGAACTCGTCGTTCATATTGCGACCGACGATAAACGGGTCGTTCCTGTTCATGGTCCACAGTGCGCGGAAGGAACCGTAGCGAACTTCCGAACTTTCTTCGTTCATCAACTCGCGTAGCGCGACTTGGGCTTCGGGAACATCGAGCGTGGCCATGGCTGCCAGTGCGAACACGCGAAACGCCGGTTCGCTGCGAGCCGCTTCGGTGAGGATTGGCAGACCGCTGGGGTCGTCCAGATAAGCCAATGCGACTGCAGAGTGAAACCTGCATTCCAGAGTCGAACTTGCCAGACCGCTTTTCAAAATCGGCAGCGACGAAATTCCAATGCCTTCGAGACGCAACGCCGCGAGATCAGCCTTTTCGGGATCGAGCAGATCCTGCGACAGTTTCTGCAATCGGACTCGTTCGGCAACATCGGTTTCGCGAAACGAAATGTTACGGATGACCTGAAGATAACGTGCAAAATTGTCTTTGTATTTCGGATGAACCTTGAGCACGATCAATTGGTCGGTCTTGGCTTCAGCCATTGGCTGCTTGATGCCCGACTTGTCATAGTGATGAAACCGTTTACCAATTCGGTCGGCGATACGCCGCGTATTTCGGACACTGCGAAAATCGTTGCGAACATACAGAGCGAGGTGGCGATCTTCGCGCGTGGCGAGTCCGCCACCAAGAATCTTGCCTCGGCGGAGAACACCCGCGAGCGAGTTGGCATCACCGACGCCCGTTGAAATCAAGATCGGGCCCGATGCTCGTCCGAATTCGTGTCCTTCAAGCACTCCCTGCCCGGGAACGATGGCTTGTTCTGAAAGATAACATTCCAGCAGACGTCCTCCCTTCAAACTGGTTGTTTCACTATTAGGGGGAAGTCGCACTTCGATATCGAAATTCTCCCCTTTTTGAATCAATGGAGGGAGATACGCACGAACGACAACCAAAGCCGTGTTCGGCGATTGCAACACATGGTTGGGATTCTTGATCCCGCGGCGGCGCATGTCATCCAACAGCGCGGTGACATACATCGATGGCGGCGGATTCTCACCAGTGCCATCCAGACCTACGACCAGCCCCACCCCTTCCAGCAGAATATGGTTCAATCCGGCGACGGTTACGTAGTCGCCGATGAAGGGGGTTTCGACTTCGGTTTTGAGATCGAAGTCGTCTGTATCGAAGTCCTCGTCGGTAATTTTTTCGTTGTCGGATTTGCCCGTTAGTTCTTTTAGCAGATCGGGTGTCTGCGACCGGTAATCGAAATTCTGGCAACCCATGACCGCCATCGTAAGGGATGCTCCCATAAACCCGAGCATGTCTCGACGTTTGAGCGTGGACTTATTCTGCGTGATCAGTTTTGAATCCATGAGCGTGGCTCCAGTTCTTCGCACGGCGTGTGTCGCCCAAAGACGAAGATGTTGGGATGAACGAGGTCGCGAAATCCGTTCGCGCCGACTTCGGTCATACTGTGTGCGGAGGGTTAACGGACAGACGTGATTGGCAATTCGACAAGAATCGAGGAATGGATTGGATATCGAGGCGAGAAGTGGGACGGAAGAGAACGAAACAAGTCAATAAATCAACGAGAAGGGGGCGAGCTGTGTATAGAAATGGATTGAGAGGAGGCGGAGGTTACCCGTTCGCTGTTATATGGTCAAGCGGAATTCCTGCCCGATCCAAGGCTCAAAGTGGGTACGTGGCATATTTGCAACGTCAAAGTACGTAGCAACTCAATTCTTATCTCTAAACCAGTCATAGAGTTGTGGACAGTCACATCGTCCGGAAACGCCGATGTTGCCCCCAGGTCAACATGTCCCTGTGGCGTTGACGCCACAGGGACGGGAGGGGGCAGGGGGCAGGGGACTTCAAAATTGATTATGTATAATTTTCTGTAACCATTTGTTTTGCATGGTGTTACATCCTGTGATTTTCGTCCGGTGTTCAGATTTTTTGGCGCATGGCGGGGTTTGGCATTCAGTCTGCTTTACACCCTGTCACGATGCCTGAACGACAAACACAAACACACGCAGGAGACAACACCATGAAGACCAACACCACCAACATCATCAACACACTGTGGAACGACGAAGCCGGTTTTATTGTTTCGGCCGAACTCGTCCTGGTTGCCACCATCGGCGTGATTTCGCTCGTCGTGGGACTTTCCGAGGTCGCCTTTAACGTCAATCAGGAACTCGAAGACGTCGGCTCGGCCTTCGGCAGCATCAATCAGACTTACATGTACAAAGGGGTCGCGGGAGCCAAAGGCAAAGCCTCGGGCAGTACCTTCTGGGACTTCCGTGACGATTGCGACGGCGAATGCGACCTGACCTGCAGCGTCGCCCCGCAGGGTGAAGATCGCGGATACTAAGAAGATGCCAAGGAGAGGGACTGACCATTCTCTCCAGCACTCATCCTTCGCCCTGAACTCTCGACCATTCTCCCTCCCTGTCTCGAACTGACCACTCGAGACAGGGATTTTATAAACACAGTCTGTTCGATATCGACGCCGAGACTGAAAGAGACGGTTTGAACGTACGAGTTGTCTCTCCCATTCTCTCCCCATCGTGCCATCACCGAAACACCGCTAAAGACAAGGAGACCCGATCTATGCAACTACTGAAAACTTTATGGCACAACGACGCTGGTTTTATCATCTCGGCGGAACTGGTGCTCATCGCCTCGATCGCCGTGCTCTCGCTCGTCGTGGGACTCACCGAAGTCTCGTACGGCATCAACAACGAACTCGAAGACGTCGGCTCGGCGTTCGGATCGGTCAATCAGTCGTATCGTTACAACGGTGTCGCGGGACACAAAGGCAAAGCCTGGGGAAGCGCATTCTGGGACTACCGCGATGACTGCGACGGCGAATGCGATATCAGTTGCGATCGCAGCTACCCGCAACCCGAAGACCCGAAAGGTCCGCACAATGGCCGCTAAAGAAGACAAATGAAATCAGGCATCGAGCTGGTGTTAGCTCCGAGACGCCCTCCGTTGCGGGGGCGTCCTTTGCTGCGCGCTGTGGCACATCAGCCGAAGATTGCCGTTACCGGGTGTCCCTCTTCGATCAACTGAACCGGTCGGCCTTGTGCATCCGGAACACGAAGTTCGGGGTCGACCCCCAGGGCATTGTAAATCGTCGCGGCGAGATCTTCCGGAGTCGTGGGATTGTCCACGGGATATGCGGCGTCCTTGTCCGATCCGCCGT
Source organism: Planctomycetota bacterium (assembly GCA_027618475.1). GTDB lineage: Bacteria > Planctomycetota > Planctomycetia > Planctomycetales > Planctomycetaceae > JAQCEJ01. Next base: position 23,657 of record JAQCEJ010000089.1, read on the forward strand.
ACATCGTGCCGCCACGAACTCCGCCGCCGGCGAGTACGGCCGGGAAGAGTGTGCTCCAGTGACTGCGGCCCCAATTGCCGTTGGCTTGCGGAGTGCGTCCCATCTCGCCGATGGCGATAACTAGCGTTTCGTCAAGTAGACCTCGTTCTTCAAGATCGGAGATCAGCGCCGCCGCCCCTTGATCGAATGTCGGTAGCAGATGGTTTTTCACATCGTCGCTGTTGCGATGAGAATCCCAACTGTAACCATCGACGCAATCGTAATGCACGGTGACAAATCGCGAACCGGCTTCGATGAACCGTCGGGCCATCAGGCACGATTGTCCAAACAAATGCCGACCGTACTTATCGCGAAGCGCATCGGGTTCGCGGCGGATATCAAGTGTCGATCGTGTTTTTTCGGAACTGACAAGAGCAAGAGCCCGCTGCTGAAACCGATCGTATACAAATTCCTGTTTACTTGCATCGGCGAGACTGCGCTGATCGTCGAACTGTTCGAGCAGCGATTTGCGACGGACAATGCGATCGAGCTGCAAAGTGGCATCACTCGCCAGCCCTTCGATGTCGAACGTGAGTTCCTCATCGGTACAGTCGCGCCAGTAAGGGTTGTCTTTCAGGTCGCGTTTGTCGACCTGAGTCGTCAGCGGATTATACGATTGCCCAAGCCAGCCGGAGTGCTCACCGGGCCGGCGATACATCCCTGCCTCCTGCAAACGGCCGAGTGAATTCGGTAACACGACATAACTGGGAAGATCGCGCTCGAGGCCGCCAGGAGTGTGCTGTGTCTGATATTCGACGACCGAACCGATCGACGGCCAATCTTTCGGCGTGGGATTGAAACCACCACCGATGGGAACATGCCAGATCTTACCGGTCTGGATGTAGTGTCCACCGCCGCTGTGGTCGTTGAACGTGTGCGTCATCGAGCGAAACACGCAATACTTGTCGGAAAGATCCGCAAGGTGCGGCAGATGTTCGCTGATCATCAAACCCGGGGTACGACAATCAATCGGTTTGAACGGTCCGCGAATGCGATCGGGGGCTTCGGGCTTCATGTCGAACGTCTCGAGCTGACTCGGTCCGCCGAACAAGAACAAAAAAATCACCGATTTTGCACGTCCGAAGTTCGGTGCCGAGACCGCCTCCGCTTGCAGTAACTTGGGGAGAGTCAATCCCAAGAGACCCGCTCCCCCCACCTGCAGTAACTGCCGGCGTTGAATTTTTTCGCAGGTGATTCGATTCGTGGAGTTAATCGAGAGCATAACGGTCCTCACGATTTGCGAGTCATCTCAACCAAAAAGAAACATGTACCCTCATTTATCCGACATTTCCCATATGGGTTGAGCCGGGAGACACTCCAGGCTCGCAATGGATCGCATTTTAACATCGCGCCCCCCCCATGTCGAGCGCACGGCAAATTCTTGCCTGTTTTCCGACTCCGGATCCGGCCGAAAACCAGGCCAGGGTGCCAACCGGAGCGTTTT
>JAQCEJ010000011.1 GCA_027618475.1 Planctomycetota bacterium
AGTTCACTCCTGTTTTTACCGACTGAAACCGACTTTGTGAATCGTCGTTTCTAGTTTCCATCTGGGAAATGCGGGTTTACAAGATCGCTTGCCTGCTACTCCAACGCTGGCATATTCTTGGACGCCGTGAACGCAATGCATGTACTTGTCCATCGCGGTGATCGTTCTGGTCTCGATGAACTGGAAGCTTTGATTCTCGCGAACTCTGGCGGCGTGGAAGTCAAATTCTACAGGCCGACCTCCTACGAGTACTCCAAGTGCTCTGCCCCCTCATTCACCAGGCTAGACATTCGAGTCCCGGGATTGGCGAAGCTTCTTGCCCCAGTCGAGGCGAAACTGAATGAGCAGGTTAAAGTTGCAAGCATGATTCCATTGATTCAGAAATCAATTGTCGATCTCGATCCCTTGTATCAGGGGGAGTTCAAGCGTCAGCTAATGCGACTCGTGGATAAGAAATGTGGTCCGAAAGAAGCTCATGTCATTGATTTAGCATGTACTCACATTGGGATGTATGGCGACTTCATGCGTCGGCAAGCCGCTGTTGCTGAATGTCCGTTAGCATCGGAGGAGACACAGGATGCCTTTCAAGTGGAGCCGGCCCGATGTTGTGAAACATGTGGTTACATCGAATCGTACGGTGAAGTAGTGCAGGCACGTCTCCCCAAAGGTGCAGCTAAAGGTGATACTCCTCCAGGCGCGGCGATAGAGTGCTGCAAGTGTATGGGAATTACCTCCCTCAAATGGAAGCTCCCGGACGGCAGATACGTTGACCGCATACACACTGAATAGCGATATGGATGCTGTTTATATCGCATAACAATGGCATCAACGCGGAGCCGCCGATCGCGCGTTTTCAAGTGGAGCATCAACTGCGGCGGCCCGGTTATGCCAGCCGTTATGCCGTACCAATTGAGTCACTTGCATGAAGCGTGACACATTCCTTTGCGACGACAATTGGCTCGGCTCGTACTACGAGCTGTGCATCGAACTTGGACCCACGGGTGACGACCACCGACTCTGTGCGGCACTTGCGCAAGTTTGGGGACAGCCACAACTTCGCGGATCGTGGACAACTCGATGCGATTACAACGGCCCATCGTCACCCATTGAATGTCGTGACGGGTTTGTAGCTCCCAGATACGGAATCATCATGTTGACTCCAGAGATTTCCGTTGGTTGTGTCACACACACTGTTCGCGAACCTGACGGCTCGGATTGGCTCGATCTCTGTGTTCCCACTGGAATGCTAGGGCTTGCCTTTCACATTCAATACCCATTGGATTACCCGACCAAACCGTGGATGGCTCAAATCGATAAACTGCTGGCTCAAATTGGGGCGTCAGTGTTTCGTTCAATTCCTTTTCAATTGGCCATCATTGGTGAAGAGGCGTCTGGCATCACAAATGCGGCGGCCGTCACGCCTGATGTTTGCCGATACAGTCCATTTCTATTTCCAGAACAACTGTGGCAACGACTCGGCCTCTCGGCGAGTTCGCAAATACTTGCGCCTGGCTTGGTGGCAATCGGTTTGCAAGTCCCGTAGGCTGGGACGAGTCCCAGCATTCGCGGTACAATCTCAAGATGCGCCGCTACCGTCGGTCACGAGAGGGGGCTGTTTTCTTCTTTACGCTTATGACACCCGAGCGTTGAACCATCTTGACGACCGAGCAGGGTCGAAGAGGTTTGAGGGAAGCGTTTCACGAGGTGAACTGCGATCATCCATTTGAAAGCGTCGTTCACAAGAACGTGGCGAGATTCCTCTGGAAAGGAGGGAGCCGTTGCTCCCAGTCGCCAGAGAACAGGAGAACGTGGCGTATGGCAACGACGATTTTACGAACAGACCTGCCGGGACGAGGATGACCTTCAATGATGGATAGACGATGTCCATGTCAATCCCTTGAAACATGGTCTCGTCAACCGCGTTCGAGATTGGCCGTAGTCGTCGTTTCATCGATACGTCCAAGAGGGATTGTACCACATCGATGGGGGGCGTATAGCAGAGTGGTAGGGAGATGAGTTCAAGAATGCCGAATGAGACATGCTGGGACGAGTCCCAGCCTACGCGACTGGGGGGATGCTGGAGTGTAGGGGGCGCCCGAACGGAAGCAGGCGTGGGGTTGGTTACTGCATGTCAGTCGGTGTATTTCGGTTGACCTCGCGGTAGGGTTTATTCTCTGCATACGCCGTGAGGCAACTGACTATCAGTTGTGAGAGTTCGCGGTTGTTCATGGCTGCTGAGAGTTTCAATGCGTCGTTCGCCACGGATTTCGCTTTGTCGAATTGGCCGGTCTCAGCATAAGCGGCCGAAAGCGTGACCAGAAATCCGGGATCTTTCGTACCGCTCTCTGCAGCCAGTTGCTCGGCGAGCGCAAGGGCCTCGACGCCGTTTCTCAACGAATCGTCCTCACAGGTTGATAGATTCCATGCCAGGCTGTTCCTTGCGAACGGATGTTGTGGATCGAGGTCGACCGCTTTGCGGTAATGTTCGATGGCTTTGTCGAACATTCGTTTCTGAACGTAAACCACGCCGGCATTGTTATAGGCTTCCGCATACTCGGGATTCAGTTGCAGTGCGGCTTCGAATTCGACGAGCGAGTCGTCCCGTTTCCCTTGTTTCATCCGCATCAGACCCAGGTTGTTGTGTGCGATGGCAGTTTCGGGGCCGATTCGCAACGAGATTTCAAAGTGGCTGGCCGCTTTGTCGAATTGTCCCAGCTGCGATAAGGCTGATCCCAGCATGTGGTGAACTTCGGCGTTTTCCGGTTCCCGAGAGACCAATTCTTGCAACGGTTTTTCGGCTTGCGAGAATTTTTTCTGATCGAGCAAGACTTCGCAGAACCCGGCCAGTGCGGCTACGTTTTCAGGATCCAGTTTGAGCGCGATCTGAAATTGTTTCTGAGCGGGAAACAACTCCTGATTACGGCGGTACGATTCTCCCAGTTCCAGATGGAGCGATGGCATCCCGGGATTCAATCGAACGGCTCTTTCCAATTCGTCGATGCACTCGACCAATCGATCTTCATTGCGCAGTTCAATCGCCAGAAGATAATGAGCGTTCCAGCTATCGGGAACAGCGACAACGATATTTTCTAATTGCTCCATCCGCGATAACGGATTTTGTAGTTGCGACCAGCCCAACCAGGCCGCTGGAAGAACGAAAAATGCCCATTTGGACCCATGCCGCATCCACATCGGTATGACTGCGGTCCTGTTCGATTGACTCGCATCATCGGCAAGATTCAAGGCTCGCCGCGTCGAGTGTTCGCGCACCTTCCAGATGAAACCGTCGTAATAAAAGTGCAACAGGCCCGACGCCAGCAGAAATCCATAGATCGCCGGTTTGATGCTTTCGGAATTCGTCATATCGGGTGCCAGTCCGACGATTCCATATCCCACAACGAGCGCTAAATAGAGGCCGGCCATTGTGCCGCTTTTGCGGAACAAAAACGCCGTAAACGATCCGACCTGTTCAGACTTGTTTACCCGGCCGCGATTGAAAATCCAGACGATCGCCAGGTACTGCACATCATGAAAAATCTCGAACAATGCCACCCCCAGCATGGGGTTGTCGACCAGAATCATGGCGTACCACCAAAAGGCAAAGCTGACCACCATCGAAACGATTTTCAATGGGTTGGCCGGATGACCGTTCTGCCAACGGCGTAGCCAATTGATCAAAAAGGCGACCGTGACGACCGCCGTGATACTGTTCGTGATCAGCGCCAGACGATCGAGCATCTGTTCGGTTAAGGGGAATCCCCCGGACGTATAGAACATGTCGAGCCAGCCTTGCAGCCGTCCTGGTGAATTCAGAAACCCCGCGAGGAACCAACTTAAGCACATTAGGAAATCGAGACGCGACGTCGTGCGGTCGATGGATTTCACTTTTCCATCGTAGATTCGCAGAAAACCATAGACCTGCATCAAACTGTGCCAGGTGCCCCACGTCACGCCGATTAAAACCAGACCGCGCAAATGCCAATAAGAATAAAACGTGCAGACGGAGAATAAAAAAAGAGGGGCCAGCACAAAACGTAAACGAAATCGTTGAAAGAGTTCTCGGTCTCCATAGGCACGTAACAATCCCGGCAGATGATGGCCGGTCGCTCCAAAGGCGGCGACAAATAATGCAATCGCCTCGATGCTCCAGCGCACACGAGCAGCCGAGATCAGGGGAACGATGACGATAGGGGTTGCGACGAAGAATAAGAGATCGAACCACGGTCCCGAAATCCACGAAATCGGCATCGCGGCATTTTTGCTTTCGGAAGATGTGATGTCAGAGGTCATGACTTGCCTGGGACTGGTCTCGATAGATTCCACGGTTGATGTCCCGACGATCGGACTGATGGGGGACGGCTTCGATCGGCCTGCTGGGACATGGGAGATCTGCCATAGGGGCAAGAATGACGACGGTCGAATGCGATCCCCATTGTGGAGTCAATACACGCACGACTCGAACGGCGTACCGACACAACTGATTCCGCATTCAGAATCGGAAACAATTCAATCCATCGCTCGGAAATCGCGATCAGACATCGACTCCTCGTAAAAATCATAACAGAATTTTACCGAGAGACAAAACAGAAAACCACACTCGAATGGTCATCGAATTGATAGGGCAACGGTCGCGGGTTCGTGTGAAAGTCCGTTTCTCGAAGTTGGACAATCGTTTCTCGAAGTTGGACAATGTTGAACGGATTCGAGGGGGGTGAGCATTGATCGCGCTGTGCAAATGGATCGTGCCAAACGACGAAATGGAGAGTGAAAATGGTTTCTTAAATTTTCGAAAGGAATCTCACAGATTATTGACATTTGACTTTATTTATGTGATAAAGAAGGCAACAAATCTAGTGAAGCCAGCGATCGCTTAATTTTCTTCACAAGCATACTGAATTTTTCGCTGCTTCTTTACCTGTGGGTGGTACGTCATTCTTCAACTCTTCGAAAGGACAGTTCCCATGCGCAAGTCAGGTAGTAAACGTGGATTTACATTGATCGAACTACTTGTGGTCATTGCCATCATCGCCGTGCTTATCGCGTTATTGCTCCCCGCGGTTCAGCAGGCCCGAGAGGCGGCACGCCGTACGCAATGTCGTAATAACCTCAAGCAGTTGGGGTTGGCGTTGCACAATTACCACGATGCGTTTCTGACCTTCCCCTATGGCTACAACGGCTATGGCACAACGGGGGGCGATCCGACTTCCTATCGTGTGTATGGCAGCTGGACGCACTTCATCTTGCCGTATCTCGATCAGACCAATGCCTATAATCAGTTCAGTCCCTACCTCGGCATGCATTGCACGACGACACAGGTCACCGCGTTGGAAACAGCTTTGGCAGGCCTCTACGCAACCGCAATGCCGGCGTTTTATTGCCCGAGTTCCAAGACCGAACAGGTTGTTAATTACAGTTGGCCATGGGATACAGAAGTCATTGCTCCCGCCCAGGCCTGCATCACAAGCTATGTCGGGTGTACCGGACCGAACACGAGTGGTGATTGTGCCTCCTTCTCCTATCCGACCACTGGACAGACCGGCTTGACCGGTTTACCACTCTGCCAGTTTATCGGTCACCACTTCCGCGAAGATGAAAGTTCGACCTCGTCGACTCGCGGGTTGTTCGCGCAGAATAAGGGCAAGAAGTCGATTACTCGCATCACCGATGGAACCTCCAATACGATCGCCTTGGGCGAAACCACATTCTCGGATAACGGAATTGGCTCCATCTCCAATGCGCTGTTTGGCGGCTGGGCACATTCGTCAACCGCCAGTTTGATCAACTGGCCCGGCCGTACGCATCCATGGGGTAATGCCACTGGTTTTGGCAGTTACCACGAAGGGGGAGCCCAATTTGTGATGGCCGATGGTTCCGTTCGTTTCATTTCGGAAAGTGTGAGTGCGGTTGCCTTTGGAGCCGCAGGTACAATTTCAGGGAATGAAATAGCGGGTGAATTCTAAGTGGTGTTTTATCGCGTTTTCGTGTCGTCATTTTTAATTCAGTGATTCTTGTGGTATCACCGTGTTAATCGATGTTTATTTGGTGATTCACGATCTAAATGAATTGTCTGGCCCTTCACCAGATCGACAGACGACAATGGTGTGATATGCTGCCGATCCTCATTCTTATGATTGAGGATCGGCTTTTTTTGTTGAATGTATTATAAGAACGCTATCCGAATAGACGCTCGATAGAATTCGTTTTTGGTTGCGAGGAAAAGCCACTGCTCCTTCTCGGATATTTCTGTGGTTTGTTGCTTACGATTTTACATGCTGTGACATGGTCATTCTGAGATTTGAAACAGTACACCCAGGCAATTGTAACAAGGAAAATTATCAATGTACGCGATGAGCTGCGTGAGGGGTATTAGCGTAGGATTGTGTTTGATGGGAATGATCTGCGGTTGTGGTGAATCAGTAGACGCTCCCGAGATCTTCGAGGTGAAAGGGACCGTTACGCTCGATAGTCAGCCATTAGCCAATGTGAAAGTGAGTTTCGTTCCGGTTGAAAAAGAAGGTCGTGGAGCATTTGGTAAAACGGATGCCTCTGGTAACTATTCGTTGACGACCATGAAGCCCAATGACGGAGCCTTGCCGGGCGAATACAAAGTCCTCGTCCTGCCTGACACCGCCGATGATGGTGTCGCCGGTTATGACCCGACCAAGGATATCGACAGCAAAGGGACGGCGGGCGAAGGAACTGCTAAAATCCCCGAGGCGTACCGTTCCCTTGAAAAAACGACATTGAAAGCGACGGTAACTACATCACCAAATTCCATTCCGTTAGAACTCAAAAGCGGAAAGTAAAACGTCGCCGGATGGCATAGTCCCGTAAGACATGCTCCTGCATGCCTTCTTTTTAACAATGACATCCCATCACACCAGGATTTCGCGAGCGGATCATTGAAGACGAAGGGCAGGCGGGGCCTGCCCTACAAGATCTAATAACCGTCCGAGGGTGACTCTCCGATGCTCAGCAATTACCATGTATCGAAACGCCTTGTTCACTCCTGGGTTGAGATCGATCATGAAATTACGCTCGGCTTGCTGTTGCCTGATGGCTGCTTTCATTATTTCGGGCCTGTTGTATTTCTGCGCTCAAAGTCGCGCCGGGGCAGACGTTGAAAACGACAACGGGGCGGTCGACTTCGAACAATCGATCGCCCCGCTGGTCATCACGTCGTGTCTGGGCTGTCACAACGCCTCGGAAAAAAAAGGGGGGCTCGACCTGACGACGCCGGAGGGGTTACTCGCCGGTGGCGATTCGGGGCTGGTGGTGGTGGCCGGCGATCCGCAAAAATCGTTACTCATCGAACGCCTTCACGATGGCTCGATGCCGCCGCAAGATGCGGGAATCACGGTGACGGACGATGACGTCGCCCTGATCGCGCGGTGGATTTCACAAGGAGCCGACTGGCCCGACGACCGCGTACTCGATCCGTTCGAGTTCAGCACAAAAACGCGCGCCGGTTACGACTGGTGGTCGCTGCGACCGATTGTTCGTCAGGACGTTCCATCCGTTCGACATCCCGGGGCGTTGCGGAATCGCATCGATGCATTCATCGAGCCGCGTCTGGAGGAGGTCGATCTCCAACTCGCCGACGAAGCCGACAAAACCGTGCTGTTGCGTCGGATCACGTTCGATCTCATCGGACTACCGCCGACCGTTGATGAAATCGAAGACTTTCTTGCTGATGATGCCCCCGATGCTTACGAACGTGTTGTCGATCGGTTGCTCGCTTCGCCGCATTACGGCGAACGCTGGGGACGGCATTGGCTCGACGTCGTTCGTTTTGGCGAGAGCCACGGCTACGAACTCGATTCGATGCGACCGCATGCCTGGCGGTATCGCGATTACGTGATCGACAGTTTGAACGCCGACAAGCCGTACGATGAATTTGTCCGCGAACAATTGGCGGGGGATGCGATGACGCCGATCACGCGCGACCGTCTTGTCGCGACCGGATTTCTCGTCGCCGGTCCGTGGGACGAAGTGCAGAACGTGGCGGCGAGTGCGAACGAACGCCAGCGGGCCCACGAAGAACAGATGGAAGAATTGATCGCCGCCGTCTCACAGACGTTTCTTGGGCTGACAGCGAATTGCAGCCGGTGTCATGATCACAAGTTCGACCCGATTTCTCAGACCGATTATTACCGCATGAAGGCGATCTTCGACGGCGTCGAACACCGGAAGGGGAATGAAGCGGCCGACCGATCGATTCTGACTCCTGAAGAAGTCGCCGCCCGCGATGCACGGCTGTCACCGCTACAAAGCGAACTGACAAAACGCCGTCAACTCTGGGAAGCCCATCAAGACACCCGCCCGCTCGATTTCGGGGTCACTGAAGAGGTGCAAAAACTCGCCGACGTATTGACGGCAGGCCGATTTGGCCAAGCATGGGACGCGCGTAAAGCGTCGCTGACGACGGTGAGTCAACCGAAGTTGCATCGGTTGCCGCTGACGATCGAATGCTGGGCCAAGGTATTTTCGAAGTCGCAGTTCAACATTCTCGTCGCCAGCAGTGCGAAAGAATCGAACCGTCATTGGGAAATTTACACCTACGCCGGCAGCGGCGAATTCAGCCTGTACATGCCCGGCTTCGCACCGGCGGAAATCAAATCGGGAGTCGAGATCACCGACGGAGAGTGGCATCACGTCGCGGCTCAAATCGACGAAACGCACGTCAAACTGTTCGTCGATGGACGCGAAACGACATCGGTCGATGTGAAGCGAACAGGCGAAGGGGGTGAGATCGGCAACCTCTCCATCGGCGCGATCCCGCCGCACAACCTCGGTTGCGACGGAATCATCGACGACGTTCGCATTTCCACCGGCCTCCGCCAGATTACCGGCATTCCAACCGATCCGTTCGCGGCGGACGAACAGACCGTCGCGTTATGGCATTTGGATGAATTCCTCGCAGGCGTGATTCGAGATACATCTCGCGACGAAATTATTGATCGCCAGACATGGAACGAACGGAACGCACAATTGCAGGCCGACATCGATGCCGTGCAACAGCAGATCGATGCCGATGTCGTCCCGCTGGCGTATATCGGCACGCGACATTTGCCTCCTCCCACTCTCCTTTTCGAGCGAGGCGACATTCTACACGCTGGCGAAGAAGTACAACCCGCGGGATTGACGGCGGTTCAATTGGTTTACATCCACCGTGAACCGTGGGCCACGATTTCCGCAACCGGTCGTTACGATTGGAATCTGACCTCCGAAACCCCCGAAGGAGAACGCCGGCTGGCGTTTGCCGAGTGGGTCACCGATCCCCGGCATCCGCTCACCGCGCGGGTGATCGTCAATCGGTTGTGGCAATATCATTTCGGCAGCGGGCTGGTCGAGAACTCCAGCGATTTCGGTTTTCAAAGCGGGCCGCCGACACATCCCGAGTTGCTCGATGATCTCGCCGGCGAACTGATCAACGGCGAATGGAGCTTGAAAGATTTGCACCGTTTGATGGTCACGTCGGCGACATACCGGCAATCCTCCGCCGGCAACGAACAGGCATTGGCGATCGATGCAGACAATCGCTTGTACTGGCGCTACTCCCCGCGTCGGCTCGATGCCGAAATCGTTCGCGATGCGATGCTCGCCGCGAGCGGCGAACTCAACGCCCGCGTCGGTGGTGCGAGTTTTCAACCATTTACCGTGACCAAGTTGCAGACGAGTTTTTACCATCTGTTCGACTCCGGAGAGCCCGAATTCAATCGCCGGTCGATTTATCGGATGCAGATCAACACCGGACGAAGTCCGTTTCTGGAAGCGTTCGATTGTCCCGCTCCATCGCTGGCGATGCCACAACGGCGCTCGACCACAACCACACTGCAGGCCCTTGCGCTGATGAATGACTCGTTCGTGCTCCGTCAGACCGAACGGATGGCCGAACGCATCGCACGAAGCCTATCGAACAAAGACCGCGTCGAACATATCTCGCGGGCGATGCAATTGACGCTGGGACGACAACCGACCGCAGTCGAACTCTCGCAGTTCGAAACGCTGGTCGAACAACACGGACTTAACAATCTCTGCTGGGTGCTGCTCAACACGAGCGAGTTTTTATACGTCAGGTAGCTTCAGCGACGGAAGAATGTTCCATGATCAATCGACGCGAATGGATCGGCAATTCGGCAGCGGGATTGAGCGGCATCGCGCTGGCGTGGATGCTCCGGCAGGAGGGTCTGCTCGCCGGCGATCTCGCTTCGTCGTCGCGCGGTGCCTATCCGACACTGACGGAACCGAAGGCCAAGCGGGCGATTCATATTTTCTCACCGGGGGGTGTCAGTCACGTCGATACCTTCGACTACAAACCCGAACTCGTCAAACAGCACGGCAAACCGCTGACGGGGAAGGGGGAACTCGATCCCTTCTTCGGCAAGCCGGGGAATTTACTTAAGAACTTGTGGGAGTTCCACCGGCGCGGCGAAAGCGGTTTGTGGGTGAGTGAGCTGCTGCCGCATCTGGCGACCTGCGTCGATGATTTGACGTTCTTATATACGCTCACCAGTAAAAGTTCGTCGCACACGCCGGCCTGTTTTCAGATGAATACGGGATTCACCCGCAACGGTTATCCGTGTGTGGGGTCGTGGTTGTCGTATGGACTGGGGACCGAAAACGAGGAGTTGCCGACGTTCGTTGTGCTCCCCGATCATCGCGGGCATCCCAACGGCGGGTCGAACAACTGGTCTCAAGGGTTTCTCCCCGCCCAACATCAGGGGACGGCGTTCGACACCGCCGGGAACGAGCCGATCCCGAATCTGGTGACGCCGTCGGGAATCGACCTCACGTCTCGCGAAAAAAGTCTGTCGGTGTTAGCCGAACTCAATCGCAACTTCGCCGGGAACTATCCCGACGAAAGCAGCCTGCAGGCGCGAATCGGCACGTACGAAATGGCCGCCCGCATGCAGATGAGCATTCCCGATCTGTTCGACTTCAGCAGCGAAACCGCGGCGACACAAGAGATGTACGGAATGAACAACCCCGAGATCGCTCCCGCTGCGAAAAACTTTCTGCTCGCGCGGCGGATGATCGAGCGGGGGGTGCGGTTCGTGCAGCTCTTCAACGGTGCCTCGCTCGGCGGCAACCCGCGCATCAACTGGGATGCCCACGAAGACGTCTACACCAATCACATCGATCAGGCGAAGTTTCTCGATCAACCGTGTGCGGCACTCATCAAAGATCTCAAGCAGCGAGGTCTCTTCGACGACACGCTCGTCTTCTGGTCGTCGGAATTCGGCCGTACCCCTTTCACGCAGGGAGTCGACACGCGAGGCCGAGATCATCACAATCTCTGCTTCACGGCCTGGCTGGCAGGTGCGGGACTGAAGCCCGGCATGGGATACGGCCTCTCCGACGAATTCGGTTACCTCCCCGCCGAACACCCGGCAACCCTCTATGACCTGCACGCCACGATTCTGCATCTCTTCGGCATCGACCACACACAGTTGACGTACTACCACAACGGCATCAACCGTCGACTGACCGATGTGCATGGTCACGTGCTGGACGGGGTCTTGGCGTGAGGCATCAGACTCGTAGTCGTTTCTCTCTCGCTCAATATCACACAACAACAGCCGCGCACAAAGTAAGCGACCAACCTCACCGCAGACAGCCTCTTGATGATTCGACAGAACAAAAGAGTGTCCGCAGATTCACACAGATGAACGCAGATTTCTCGATTCTCACGGAACATCGCGGGGTGACCCAGACGCCTCTGCGTCTGGGTCGCAGAGCGATAAGAAGCTGCTATCAATCGTTCAATGATACCAACAACGCCCTCGTCGATTCATTCGATCCACACGCTGACAGTTCGTCTTGTTGTTCACGATACTATTGTCGCGATTGCGCTTTGAAACGTCAATTTTTCAATGTTGCCACAGGACAGGCTTCTTGTGCCAAAGGCACCCAGACGACGGAGCGTCTGGGCCACCCCGCCAACTTGGCATAAGGCGTCAGATCAATTCGCGAATCACGTCTCCTTCGGGGAGTATCGCGAAGGGACGGCCGAGTTGATCGTGAAATTCGTGCTGCGGGTCGATTTTGAGGAAACGATACATCGTCGCTAACACGTCAACCGGTCGCAGCGCGCGGTCTTTCGGACGTTCGGCCTTGGAATCGGTCGAACCGATGACCTGTCCCATGTTCATCCCGCCGCCGGAGAACAACACCGACATCGCCGAGGGCCAATGTTCGCGTCCGGGAAGGTTCTCTTTGACGTTGATCTGCGGAGTTCTACCGAATTCACCCATCACGACGACGAGCACGCGTTTGTCGAGTCCCCGTTCGTAGATATCGTCGATTAACGCCGTCAACGCCTGGTCGTAGACCGGCAGCCGGCGATTCATGCGGTCGAAGATGTTGCACGTCCCGGCGTGGTCGTCCCAGCCGCCGTCGACTCCTGCCTCGCGGTAATAGGCGAGTTCGACGGTGACAAATTCCACTCCCATCTCGACGAGCCGGAGTGCGAGAAACAGCGATTGCCCGGCGGTCACGCGACCATAGCGGTCGCGTCGACGAGGATCGGCTTGCGTCAGGTCGAACGCCCGCTCGGTATTGGGATTCGTCAGCAGTTGCACCGCTTCGCGATCGAAACTGTCCATCGCGTGCATCATCCCCGAACTGTCGACATCACGGCGAAGTTGATCGAACGCGTTTCGTAACGAACGACGGTCTTCGAACCGCGATAAGGTGTCGGCCGAGATACTGAGATTGGGGACTTTGAAATCGTCGCTCGCCGGGTTACCAGGGGCGATAAACGGTTCGCAGGCTTGACCGAGATACGCGGGTCCGACGGAACCCAGCCGATGCGAGACGGCAACGTAGTTGGGAATCCCCTGAGCGTTGGTCGGCCGGATCTTCTTGAAAACCGTTCCCACTTCGGGATAGACCGACGTCACGGTTCCTCCCCCGGTCAACACGGCGGGCCACCCGGTAAGCACATGCTGTGCGCCATCCCAGTGACCGGAGAACCCATGATGGCACGAACGAAGAAGAGAAAATCGATGCGCCATTTTCGTGTGCAGGGGCATCAGTTCGCAGACATCGAGCCCCGGAACCGCCGTCTGAATCGGCTGGTAAGGTCCACGGTATTCCGAGGGGGCATTGGGCTTCAGATCGTAGGTATCGATATGACTGGGACCGCCACCGAGCCAGACCAGAATGCAAGCGGGTGGTTCCGTCGAGTTGTCGGCGGAGTCGGCGTTGGCACGCATGCGCAGAAGATCGCCAAGACCCAAACCGGAGAGCCCGAGCAAACCGGCACGAAGAACATCGCGACGCGACGTTGCAGAGGGAGAACGACTGCGGAAGTTCATGCTTCGGCTCCTTGAACAGGATCTCCTGTGAAGAGAGACCGCGATCCCCCTTCCACGGGCTGCATCATCTGTTGACGATATCTGCTCTCTCCCATCACGTCAATAAATATTTATGCGTTATGTCGATTTTGCGGTCCCGTAGGGATGCTCCTGCTCATCGAAGGGTGTCAATGGGCATTTTATAAATATAAATATCCTTGACTTTATGCCTGAAACAGCCGACACTGTTTATGGAGGCTCGGCTGCGGAACGGCTCTGTGTGGGTGGTTCCAAAAGCATTGCCTCTTTTTTTATGCGCAACCATAAATTATGTCCTCCCCGGGGCATAGGGATTTTGAACGAAAACAATTCCCCAACAGGGAATGACGCGGTCGTCCTTCTGCACTTCACCTGCAAATTGCAACTGATTGAGCCACGGGCCAAACTCATCACCGATTTCATTTCGTTTCTGTGCATTCATCCCATGAGATGGCAATCGGAAGCCCCAATTCAGGCAATAGATACACAAGTCGGCCGCCTGAACCGGATAGGTCATATCAGAGGAGACGAAGAACGGCGTCGGGACGATCCATGCGGTCCGATAGCGGCCAGAGCTTGTCTTCGTGAAGTATGCTTCGAGTTGACGGACGAATTTGCGATCGGCGGTCTTCTCGACTTCATCCATCACGAGCAAGCCGTGTTCTTGTTGCGCTTCAAGGAAATAGAAAAACCGTTCCTGCAGAAAAACATGATCCTTTCGAAGAAAATCTTCGATATGCGGCTGTTCTGGTTTTTTGACGGCAGATGGAATGACGGACGCGAAGAGGACGGCTCTATGATCGCGCAGCAATTGAAACGTCCCGCGCGACAATTCGAGACAGGCTTGACCATAGGCGGTGAACTCATCGCGCGTCGGAGTTTTCTTCTCAAGTCCTTTTGTGAGAAATCCTCGGGCATGCTTCCGACGAGACTCTGGCTCCATCGGTCCGGCTTGCTTCGCGAACTTGAAGCGTTTCTTGTCGAGCAACGTGCTTCCCTTGAGTTCTTTTCGGTACTGATGCAGTTGCCCTCCAAAGCAATCGAGTTCCAGCCGCTGCATCGCCTGCACGAACGGCCAAAGTTGGGAATCTTGCAATGCAATCCCACCGCGAACCTCGTATGGCATCTGCTGGTGATCGTGTCCGCTTTCGTCGAGGAAGAGGAGCCAACTCATCGGTATGATCCTACGCCGTTATGACAGTTTTTGTAGTTCAGGCTATGAGCCTGAACTGCTCAACTCTTCCCTCTACCATCCTCAGTCGTTACTGCCCCTGTGAGGAGCTAATCGCTTTTAGGCACTTGCAATCCAGTTTGTTTTATCTCGAATACGACATCCCTGATCTCCTCGGGGACTATTTTCGCTCCGAGACTCTCGAAAGAATGATCCATAGACCACTCGCTGTTTTCATCTAAATATTCGTGAATCGCTTCCAACAGAAATTCGCATTCGTCACGTGAAAGTTGAATATCAATCTTTTCACGTTCATGACAGTCGATAAAAATCCCCGAATCGATTATTCGGTAGGACACATCTCCGTTGCTCCCCTGAGTCGTATGTGCGTTTGCATCGCCTTCACACATCGCTTTCAATTGTGTCGACAAGCGCAATCCCTCATCAGGATCATATTTGAGACAGATCAGATCCGGCATTGATGTGTCAATATTCATTGTCCCGTAGCATGCCTTCCTCTAATCCATGACAACCCATCATACTTGGGTTTCGCGAACGGGGCATGGAAAAAGAACTACTCAAATCGTCACGGCAGAGATGACCGCTCTCAATTCGTCTATTGCAACCTGCGTTCGACGTCTTCGAGAGAGATTCGACTGGAGTCCTCTTTGAGCGTATCGAGCAACGATAAAAACTCGTGGTTGCGGCGGAGAAGTTCGACTTCGGTTGTCAGGTCTTCTGCGGCACTCAAAATATAAGATGTGCCGTCAACCGCTTTGATCATAACCGACTCTCCCACGGCTCGTTCGAGGAGTTCTTCGGCGGTCAGATTTTCGGTGGATAAATCAATGGTCTTCATAAAGAAAATTCCTGGTCCGCGATATAAAGCTTGTTGTGCTGTTTGTGTCCAACAGCGACTATTCTCACTATCTTATCATCAAGATCAACATCGTAGAATACCCGAAAATGTTGAATTCGCAGTTCCCAGTCAGCAAGAGCATTCTCTCGCAACTTCTTACGATTGCGTGTTTCTTGTGTCGGCTGAAAGGGAAGCTGCCGTTTGATCGCAGAAAAAATCGACGGTGACTCGTGCTTCTTGTAACGCACGAGATGCGACAAGGACGACTCCGTAAATTCGACTGTGTATATCGGAGACATAACCACCAGCCAATCAAAGTCTTGGTTGAAATCTCCCAGAGAACAAACAACCGATTATAGACTCAGAGATTTCAAATACAAAGATCTCCATTGGTCTCGATCAGGCCTTGCCGATGGAGTACAATAAGAGGGGACGTATTTCGAGCGTTCGACTATCGAACCCGCCGAATGGACCGTTTGAAGGGATACAATGCTGGTTGAACGACGTTATGGGCGACAGGGATTTCTCGCGGCGATTCTCGCCGTCATGTGTCTCGTTTCGCCCGGTGAAAGTTTACTTCGCGCCGAAGAAAATGCCATCCCCTGGCTGCGGCTCGTCTATTACCGCGGCCCCGGCGGAGGGGACCGCATCACCGCGAAGAACATCGCCGACGGTGACGAAGAGACCGAATGGCAGGCGGCGGGATTGCAAAATACCACGCTCGGGCCGCCGTTCGAATTTGTGTTCGAGTTCTTCGACGGGGGAGAACGGGAACTCGCCGGTATCAAGTTGCTCGGTCGTGGGCCGGTCGTCGGGCATCGGGGCAAATCGTTCGAAATTCGCATCGGATCGGCGGAGAACCCCGACGATTTTTCGACGGTGATTTATGCGGGGGAACAATCCGATTCCGCCGAACCGCAATCGCACCTCTTCGCCGAACCGATTTCGGTGAAACGGTTCATGTTCAAATTGATTTCGACGCAAGGCGATCCCGATTTCGCGCAGCTCAACGAACTCTGGCCGATCTTCGATGCGGCGGAGACAGCGAACGTTTCGTTCGTCCCGGCGGGAGAACTCAAATCGGTCCCCCTGCTCAAACCCGAACCTGCCGATCCGTTGTATGCCGACAACTATCCGTATCGTCCGATAAGCCGCGCAGCGGTCCCGTTGGTCGAGCAGACCGCAGACGTCTGGCAACCGATCGATGCCTGGCTGCTGGAGAAACTCGAAGCGAAAGAACTGTCGTTCGCACCGCTCGCCGATCGCGATGTCTGGCTTCGTCGAGTGACGTACGATCTCACCGGTTTGCCGCCGACACTCGCGGAACTCGATGAATTCATCCACGATGATTCTCTGGTCGCGCGAGAAAAAGTTGTCGACCGGCTCTTATCGAGTCCTCGTTATGGCGAACGGATGGCTCAACATTGGCTCGATCTTGTCCGTTACGCCGATACCGACGGTTTTGCCGCCGACGGATTACGGCAGGAGGCGTGGCGGTTTCGCGATTACGTTATCGCCGCGTTCAACGACGACAAACCATACGACCGCTTCGTCGCCGAGCATCTGGCGGCGGATGAACTCGAACCTCTGCCGTATGAGGCGCTCCCGGCACTCGGCTTCAACCGCATGGGACCGTTCCGCACAAATTCGGGAAATCAGAATCTCGAACGCAACCGGCAAGAACTTCTCATCGAAATGACGGGAGCGATCGGCACGACGTTTCTCGGGCTGACGGTGAATTGTGCCCGCTGTCACGATCATAAGATCGATCCGATTCCGCAGGCCGATTATTACCGACTCGAATCATATTTTGCCGCTGCAGAACCGGCGATGTTGCCGATGGCTTCGCCCGAAGAACAACGGCGTTGGAATCAACAGACGTCGGAGATTCAACAGCAACTCGCCGCCGTCGAACAACAGCGACAGCAACTCGAAAATACGATCCGCCAACGGCTGTTCAACGAACGGCTGGCACAGCTCGATGCCGACGTGCAGCAGGCCGTGCGCACGGCCAGTGCCGAACGAACCCCCGACCAGATCGATCGAGTGAAAGCCGTCGAAGAAAAACTCGCCGTCACGCCGCCGCAAATCGCCGCCGCGATGACGGCCGACGAAGCGGCGCAGCAGCGCGAACTCGATCGCCGCTTGCAACAGTATCGTCGGAAGCTTCCGTCGCCGTTACCGCAGGCGTGGGCCATTCGCGATGCGGGGAAATCGGCACCGACGACGTATGTGTTGCATCGCGGCATGATCGAAAACAAAGTCGGCATCGTTGCGCCGCAGGTGCCGACGATTTTTCCGGAGGCGGAATTGAGTTCTCCGCAGGGCTCTTCACGCGACCATTCGACCGGTCGTCGGTTAGCGCTCGCGAAATGGCTGGTCGGTCCGGGACAATCCCAGACGGCACGCGTGATGGCCAATCGTTTGTGGCAATACGTGTTCGCTCGCGGTATTGTCGCTACGCCGAACAATTTTGGCGACATGGGTTACCCGGCGACGCATCCCGAGTTGCTCGACTGGCTTGCCGGTGAACTCATCGATGGCGGCTGGACGATGAAACGGATCCATCGGATGCTCGTTCTCTCTCGCGCTTACGCTCAATCGAGTATGCCGAGCGATGCCACCATCGAACGCGACGAATCCAATTCGCTCTGGTCGCGAGCAATCCGCCGGCGATTGTCGGCGGAGGAGATCCGCGACAGTCTGCTCGCCTTTTCGGGGACGCTCGAACAACGAATGCATGGTCCCGGCGTCACCGTCCCGCTGCCGGATGAGGTGCTCACCGATCTGAAAGGGCGTTGGCGCGTCACCGACGACGTCGCCGAACACAACAAACGGAGCGTCTATCTGTTCGTTGAGCGTAAGTTGCGATTGCCGTTTTTAGAAAATTTCGATCAGCCCGATTCGATGACGGCGTGCGCCTTCCGCGTGCCGTCGACGCACGCCTTGCAGTCGCTGGCGCTCGTCAACAACGAATGGGTCGCATCGGAAGCCGATAGGTTGGCTTCTTTGCACCGTTGGGAACCCGAGCGCGATTTCGCCGGGCAGTTTTCAGCAGTTTATCGACTCGTGACTGCTCGCGCGCCGAATGACAACGAACGTGCGGCGGCCCAACAGTATTTTGAAGATCAACGGACATTCCATAAAAACGACGACAAAGCCTGGACCGATTTGTGCCAGGTGGTGTTGAACCTCAATCGGTTTTTGTATCTGGACTAGAAGTGATTTGAAACGCGGAGGACGCAGAGGTCGCAGAGTAATAAATAGGGAATCTCTGCGTCCTCTGCGGACTCTGCGTTAAAATTCTTCATCACTCAACGATAATGACAACGCTATGAATCGCATGTATTCCCCACTAAATGTTTCCTTGCGACGCCGCGAGATGCTCGCGCGTTCTGCTGCCGGGTTTGGCGGGTTGGCGCTGTCGTGGATGATGCAACGCGATGCGCAGGCCGACGACGGTTACGTCAACCCGCTCGCGCCGAAGACGCCGGTACATCCGGCGAAAGCGAAAGCGTGCATTTTTCTGTTTATGTCCGGAGGGCCGAGTCAGGTCGATTTGTTCGATCCCAAGCCCGCGCTCGCACAGCTTCACGGCCAGCGTTTACCGAAAAGTTTCGGCAACGTCGAGACGCAGTTCATTCGCGAGACCGACGTCCTGATGGCGAGCCCGCGAAAGTTTCGCAAATATGGCGAATCGGGAATCGAGGTCTCCGACTTTCTACCGCACACGGCACAAGTCGTCGATGAACTCGCCCTTGTGCGATCGTTTCATTGTGACAGTTTCATTCACGAGTCGGCGCAGTATCAGCTTTCGTCGGGGCGGGTCGTCTCGGGCTTCCCCAGCGTCGGTTCGTGGGTGACGTATGGGTTGGGGACCGAAGCCGACAATCTCCCCTCGTACGTGGTGCTACTCGACAAGCAGGGGGCGAACGAAGGGGGCAAGCCGTGCTGGAGTTCGGGGTTTCTGCCGGTGAATTTTCAGGGGACGGTCTTTCGCAACGGCAGCACGCCGATTTTGGATCTCGCTCCCCCCTCGGGACGTGACGGAAAGAATTATCGACGGACGATCGATGCCATTCGCGAACTCAACCAAGCGACGCTCACCCGCCGCGACAGCGAACTCGAAGCCCGCATCGCGAGTTACGAACTCGCCTTTCAAATGCAGACCGCCGCCGCCGAAGCGGTCGATCTCTCGCAGGAAACCCAACAGACGCACGACATGTACGGCGTCGGGAACGAACAGACTGATGATTTCGGCAAGCGATGTCTGCTCGCGCGGCGACTCGTCGAGCGCGGTGTGCGGTTTGTGCTCGTCTTCGGCGGCGGCGGAGATACGACGCTGCATCAGTGGGATGCCCACAACAACATCGAAGAAAACCACGGCCACATGTGCGGCCTCACCGATCAGCCGACGGCGGCACTCGTTCGCGATCTCAAACAACGCGGATTACTCGACGAGACGTTGGTTGTGTGGGGAGGCGAATTCGGTCGCACGCCGTTGGCGGAAGGGAAGGGGGGAGGCAAAGGGCGAGACCACAATCCGCTCGGTTATTCGATGTGGCTCGCCGGCGGCGGCCTGAAGCGCGGCGTCATCGCCGGCGCGACCGACGACATCGGCCTCCGCCCGGTCGAAAGTCCGTACCACATCCACGCGTTGCACGCCACGATTCTGCATCAGATGGGGATCAACTACGAACACCAGGAAGTGTTACACAACGGCCGTTACGAACGATTGACCGACGTCGGGGGGAAGTTGATTGCGGAGATTGTGTGAGTCTTATTCCTTCTCCCCCTGGGAGAAGGTGGCCGTCAGGCCGGATGAGGGTGCTTTTACTTTCATCCGAGTGAAACACACGCAGCGGAGCTGCGAAGACTTGCGTTCCCAAGCGGAGCTTGGGAACGAGCGAATGCTCGCGATCGATCGTCGAACTCGCCCCTCACCCAGCCGCTGCGCGGCCACCCTCTCCCGGTGGGAGAGGGTTTGAATCGCGGAGCTTGGGAACCAGCGAAACCCCCAACCCTCAACCGCTCCCTTCACGCCTCCTTATACACAAACATCCCATCGACGCGCATCACCGTGCCGCTGATGTAGCTGGCTTCTTCCGATGATAAAAACGCGGCGGCGGCACCGATGTCTTGCGGGGTGCCGATGCGACCCAACGGGATTTTGGGAATCCATTCGTCGAATTGTTCCTGCGTGAACGTCGCCCGTTCGTTGGGGGTGTCGATCCAACCGGGGTCGATGGAATTGCACCTAATCTTGTGGGGAGCCAGTTCCACAGCGATCGACCGGGCAAAATGATTGAGCCCCGCTTTGCCGGCATTGTAGGCGACACAGGGGCCGTACGGCATTTCGGCGTGGACGCTGGAAATGAACACAATCGACCCGCCGCGCCCTTGCTTCACCATTTGCCGCGCGACGAGTTGGCTGGTATGAAACCCGCTCGATAGCACGGCGGCAATCGAACTCTCCCAATCGGCGGGATCAAATTCGAGAAACGGCACTCGTTTCGACTTGGCTGGGTTATGCACGAGAATGTCGATCCCCCCCGCGAGTTCGATCGCTTCGTTCACCGATTTCTCGATTTCGCTCCGAACGAATGCATCGCCGCGAATGCCCCAGGCTTTCACTCCAAGCGATTTTAGTTCCTTGATGGTCGGATCGATGTCGGGGCTGTCAGGCCGATCGGTGATGAGGACGTCGGCCCCCTTCCGGGCAAGTTCAATGGCACACCCTTTTCCAATCCCGCGCCCGCCGCCGGTAACCAACGCCACTTTTCCCGCCAATGACATCTTTTGCTCCTCAAGGTTGAACGAATCACGTCGAATGATGCCGATCATAGCGAATCGAAACTCAAAAACGGAGGCATCATGAGGACGCGAAGTTGCAGCGAAGAATAATGGCCGCAAAAAAACGCAAAGATCACAAAAAAGATGAAGACCTGATGCTCGTCAGATTATTGCGTCATTTGCGTTTTTTTGCGGCTATTCTCTTCCATGCATTTTGTCGTTGGCTACTCATTCGTTAACGCATCGGATACGCTGCTGCGGTGCCACGGTATAATAATCGAATCAATGACGAGGTGTTGCATCATGTCGAACATCCCCTCTATCCCGCATCGAACGATCGTCGCCCCAAACGAAGGGCCGCATTTGCTCATCACGGGCGGCGTGCATGGCGACGAATGGGAGCCGATGGCGGCGGCGCGGCGGTTGATTTCGCTCTTCGAGAAATCGATTGAGCGAGGCAAGGTGACGATTGCACCAGTCGTCAACGAAGCCGCATTCGCGCGGGCCTGGCGGACGGCGGAGGACGACGTCGATCTCGCCAGGGTCTGTCCCGGTAACGCCGAGGGATCGATCACTCATCGCACGGCGGTCGCCTTAACCTCGCTCATTCAATCGGCCGATTGTTACATCGACCTGCACACGGCGGGAACCCGGTTGTCGATGCTTTCGATGTCGGGATATTGCCTGCACCGCGACGCGAATATTCTCGACGCTCAACGGCGGATGGCCCGCGCGTTCAATCTGCCGATCGTATGGGGAACCTCGCCGAATTTGCACGGCCGTTCGCTCTCGGTCGCCCGCGATGCGAATGTGCCGGCGATTTACACCGAACTCGGCGGAGGAGGGATGTGCAGCGCGCAGGGGACCGACGATTACGTCAACGGTTGCCTGAACGTCGCCGCAGATTTGGGATTGATCCCCGCGCGATCACCCGAAAACCGCGTGAAATACATCGTCGAAGATGACCGCGATCAGAGCGGGCATTTGCAGATTCAGCACCCCGCTTCCGTGGCCGGCTATTTCGAACCTGCCGTTACGTTGGGCGACGTCGTCAGGAAAGGTGACACGCTAGGTGCGATACTCGATCCGCTCGGCGAAAACCCGGTCGCCGTGAATTGCCTTGACGACGGTCTGGTGCTGATGTTGCGAGCTTGCCCCTCGGTTCAGAAGGGGGATGCGCTCTGTTGTTTGTTGCCGATTACGGAGCCGGGGGAAGTGCGGATTCGCGGGTGAGCGAATGCTTCGTTTTTCTCCCTCTCCCTCGGGGAGAGGGCCGGGGTGAGGGTGCTTTTCAGTCGAGGGGTGAGTCTGAAAAAATACGATGGGCATTTTCCTCTGACCCATCCCTTGCCACTCCGCATTCAGCCTGTTCTTAAAGGCGCCCTCACCCGGCCTGCGGCCGACCTCTCCCAGAGGGAGAGGTTTAAATCACCGCAAAAACCTGCCGCCGTTGATGTCGATGACGGCACCGTTCACGAATCGGCTGGCATCGCTCGCGAGAAACAGCACGGCGTCGGCGACTTCGTCGGCCTGGCCGTTGCGTCCGAGCGGAGTTTCGTTGCGGTACTGCTGCATTCGCTCTGGTGAAGAGAATTGCTCGTGATGCTGGGTTTCGATGACGCCGGGCATAATCGAGTTCGTTCGCACGTGCGGGGCGAGTTCGCGGGCCAGCGTGCGGGTCATCACTTGCAGGCCCCCTTTCGCAATCGCGTACGGTCCGGCACCGTTCGCACCGCCGGTCTGGACGGAGAGCGAGAGGTTATTCACGATTGCTCCGTTCCCTGATTTTCGCAGGTGAGGTATCGCCCGTTGCGTGACGAGAAACGCACTCGTGAGATTGATGTCGAGAATTCGTCGCCACAAATCAAGCGAACATTCTTCGAGTTTCACCCGTTCGATCGGCGTACCAGCGTTGTTGATGAGGATATCCAATCGCCCGGCTGCTGCCACAAACTCGTCGACGAGTCTTGTCGCTAGATCGGCTTGGGACAAATCGGCCGATAACACAATTCCGTCACCTCCTGCGGACTGGATCGCCGTCAGCGTTTCTTCCGCGCCGTCGCGGCTTCGATGGCAGTGCAAGCCGACATACGCTCCCGCCGCGGCGAGTTTCTCGGCGATGGCACGGCCGATGCCGACGCCGCCCCCGGTGATCAGGGCGGCCCGGCCGGAGAGGTTGTAGGAGAGATCGGTCATGTGTTGCTCATTTGTTAGCGCTCCGCGTTGCGTCGCGGCTAACCTTTTCTCGACTCAATTCCCCTTACTTCCCTTGAACAACTTGCGATCGAGCCGGTTGCTGAAGGGGGTCCAGTGTGACTGGGGGTTCGGATCTTCGTTGATCGATTGCGAAAACTCGTGCACTTTGGCGTCGAGATTGTCGAGATGATGCAGGGCGATCGCTTCGGGAGTCATCGGCAACTTCGGACTGCCGAATTCGTAACTTCCGTGATGACTGAGAATCATGTGCTTCAATCGCAGCGCCAGTTCCGGCGGAAATTCGGTCCCGAGTTGTTTTTCGACTTCGGCGATTTTTTCGTTCAGCATTTCAATGCCGAGAATCAAATGTCCGAGCAACTGGCCGGCGTCGGTGTAGACGAACCCCGCCGAAAAGTCGAGTTCCTGAATCTTGCCGATGTCGTGCAGAAAAATTCCCACCAGCAGAACATTATGATTGATCTGCGGATACAAGTCGGCGATCCGCTGCGACACCTGAAGAATATTGACGACATGTTCAAGCAAGCCGCCGTGATAGGCGTGATGCGTCTTCACTCCTGCCGGGGCTTGACTGAGTCCCTGCAGAATTTGCTCGTCGGCGAGGAAACATTCCATCAGCGTGCGCAGCATAACGTCGTCGATCGAAAGCAGAATTTCTCGTAGCTGCTGCAACTGCTGATCGGTATTTCGCGTCGATTGCGGTAGAAACTCATCCATATCGTAGCCGTCGCGTTCGACGGAGTTGATGTAATTGAGGATGAGTTGCAACGTTCCCTGAAACAACTGCACTTTGCCGCGCACGCGCACGAGTTCGCCGGTATGCAGATGGGCGACGCTTTCTTCGGTGACATTCCACATGCGGGCGTTGATAAGTCCCGTTTTGTCTCTCAGATCGACCGAGAGGTACAAACTGGCGTTGCGATTCGCTCGTAACTGCTTATCCGACAAGAGATAAATCTCATCGACCGGCTGCGTATCCGTCAGCTCATTGACTAATTGCCGT
Organism: Planctomycetota bacterium; assembly: GCA_027618475.1. GTDB lineage: Bacteria > Planctomycetota > Planctomycetia > Planctomycetales > Planctomycetaceae > JAQCEJ01. Next base: position 24,381 of record JAQCEJ010000011.1, read on the forward strand.
GTCATCCAGCCCCTTTCGAGGAGTTTAAGTCTGCGTATAGTCTGTGTCCCGATGATGCCGCCGCCGACACGAATAAAGGGTCTCGGACGGTGCATCCAAACTCGGATTTTAGGAGGCTGGCCCTGCGGTAACAAGCGTGACCTCGGAATCACCGGGAATTCTTCTCTCCTACTTTTGAACTTTGCCCGCCGTCTGCTAGAATCCGCACGATTCGGAACGAACCCCGCGCGTGAAACCATGTCGGATCAAATACATACGGACAGCGGAAAAGACCGATCGAGAAAGGACTTCGAACGTGCGTTGGACTCAGACATTTATACCGACGATGAAGGAAAACCCGGCCGATGCGGAGATTCCCAGCCATCAGTTGATGTTGCGGGCCGGGCTGATTCGTCAGCTCATGGCGGGGGCGTACACCTATTTGCCGCTCGGGCTCAAATCGCTGAAAAAAGTCGAAGCGATCATTCGCGAAGAAATGAACGCCGCCGGCGGCATCGAAATCTTTATGCCCGCGCTGCAACCGATCGACCTGTTCGAACGGACCGGCCGCAAAGACGCCTTCGGCAACGTGCTGATGAATTTTCATGTTCGCCGCGGCGACCGTACGCTGCACGTCGCCCTCGGCCCGACGCATGAAGAAGTCGTCACCGACCTTGTCGCACGGCACATCAGCAGTTATCGGCAACTGCCGCTCACGCTGTACCAGATTCAAACGAAATTCCGTAACGAAGAGCGTCCTCGCTTCGGCGTGCTGCGGACCAGCGAATTTATTATGAAGGATGCGTACAGCTTCAGCACGAATCTCGAACAGCTCGACGCCGTTTATCAGCAGATGTATCACGCCTACTGCCGCATTTTCGCCCGCTGCGGTTTGAATTATCTCCCCGTCGAGGCCGAAAGCGGACCGATCGGCGGCGATGCCTCGCATGAATTTATGGTTCCCGCCGACAACGGCGAAGACCGCATTATGTATTGTAAATCGTCGGGATACGCGGCGAATCTCGAACGAGCCGACACCGGTCGCAAGCCGCCCCAAATTGAAACGTCGAAAGAGGCCAAACCGCTCGAAAAAGTCGCGACGCCGAATGCGACGAGCATCGAGCAAGTCAGCCGCATGCTGAAAATCACACCCCAGCAGATGATTAAGACGCTGATCTATCTGGTAGACGGCAAGCCGGTCGCTGTGCTGCTGCGGGGCGATCACGAAGCCAATGAAGCGAAAATCCGTCGAGCGCTGAAGGCCTCACAAGTGGCGTTGGCCGACGGCGTGACCATTGAGGAAGTGACCGGTGCCCCGACCGGTTTCGCCGGTCCGGTGGGAATTAGGTGTCCGATTATTGCCGATCACGATGTGCCGGTCATCGCTAACGCCGTTTCCGGGGCGAACGAAGTCGATGCCCATCTTACCGGTGTGAATGTTGGACGCGATTACCAGGTGACGACAACGCACGACCTGCGGAATGCAACGCCGGGCGACCCGTGTCCGAAATCGGGGGCTCCGATGGAAGAAGTGCAGGGGATCGAAGTCGGGCACGTCTTCAAGCTCGGGACGAAATACACCGAGTCGCTCGATGCCAACTTTCTCGATCAGAACGAGACGCGGCATCCGATCATCATGGGGTGCTACGGCATCGGTGTGACCCGCGTGCTGGCGGCTCTCGCAGAAACGTCACACGACGAGAACGGCCTCTCGTGGCCTTTGTCGGTTGCGCCGTACGAAGTGCTGTTGATTCCCCTCAACGTCGACGATGCCGAGTTGATGAAAGTCGCCAACAGTTATTACGACGAACTGAAGGATAATGGGGTCGACGTGCTGATGGATGACCGCGACCAGCGCCCCGGTTTCAAATTCAAGGACGCCGATCTGATCGGCATCCCTCTCCGCGTGGTCATCGGCGGCAAGGGATTGCAGGAGGGGAAAATCGAATACAAATGGCGCACCGACAGCGCCCCGCAGAAAACGGCGGTCGACACGGGTGTCGAAACGATACTCGGCCTGCTCGACGAACGTCGTAAAGTGGAAGCCTCGCGAGTCCCCGGTTAGCCGCGACGCGAAACGCTCGCTGAAACCGTTAAATATGCATTTGAATCAACGTCTTGAAGCGTTTTGCTGATCGTTCGAAGAGGGCTAGCGCTCCGCGGCGCAAAGCCTCTGCGTCGCGGCTAATCGCAGAATTGGCGAATTTCGTCGCGACGAGGTTGGAAACTCGTGCCCGCGCGTCAATAATACTGGCGAGTTTGACAAACCTGACATCAACCATTTTTCACAGAGGAAAACAACATGGCTGCTTCGATCACTCTCAAGGGAAATCCCGTTACCATTAAAGGAAACGAACTCAAAGTCGGCGATGCCGCTCCCGATTTTTCGCTTCAGAGTACGGCTCTCGCTGATGTAAAACTCGGCGACGGCGCGGGAAAGACGCGAATTATTGCGACGATTCCGTCGCTCGATACACCGGTCTGCCACGCCGAAACGAAGAAATTCAACGAGCAGGCCGGCTCGCTGCCGAACGTCGAAATTCTCGTCGTCAGCATGGACTTGCCGTTCGGACAGAAACGCTGGTGCGGCGCCGAAGGGGTTGAAGCGGTCAAGACGCTCTCGGCTCACCGCTGCTCAAAATTCGGCGAAGATTACGGCGTGTTGATCTCCGGCGGTCCCCTCGACCGCTGTCTCGCCCGTGCCATTTTCGTCGTTGACGGCGACGGCAAAATTAAACACGTCGAATACTGCAAAGAGATCGCCGAACACCCGAACTACGACGCCGTACTTGCTGCTGCGAAGTAATTCGACGGGTGGCTGGGGCGTTATTTGGCATTGATGAACGAGAATCGTGGGACGCGCGATTCGCATGGAATTAAAATCGACAGACTCGGCCCCAGTTGAATGCGCATTCAACTGGGGCCGTGAAGGTCAACTGTGACTTGAAGCTGTTATGCGAAATAGCGAGTTGCTGGGTTCATCGTAATCGGTTAGCGCCCCAGCCACCCATCGACGGGGTGGCTGGGGCGTTAATTGACAGTGATGAACGCGAATCGTGGAATGCGCGATACGCATGAGCGAGGAATCGACATAGACGGCCCCAGTTGAATGCGCATTCGACTGGGGCCGTGAAGGTCAACTGTGACTTGAAGCTGTTATGCGAAATAGCGAGTTGTTGGTTTCATCGTAATCGGTTAGCGCCCCAGCCACCCGCCGACATTCGTCATTCGCAACTTACGCGAGCAGCTTCTGCACGACGTGCGGTTCTTCGACGCCGGTTAACCGCGCTTCGAGACCCTGGTGTTTGTACGTCAGCTTCATGTGATCGAAGCCGAGGCAGTGCAACATCGTCGCTTGCAGTTCGTGCGGATGAATGCGGTCTTCGACGGCGTGATAGCCGATCTCGTCGGTCTTGCCGACGACCTGTCCTCCTTTGATCCCTCCGCCGGCGAGCAACATCGTAAATCCGTAGGGATGATGATCGCGGCCGAGCGCTTTGGGATTCACGCCGCGGCGGACTTCGTTCATCGGGGTGCGGCCGAATTCGCCCCCCCAGACGATGAGTGTATCTTCGAGCAACCCGCGCTGCTTGAGGTCGTGTATCAAACCGGCGGCTGGGAGATCGGTCATTCCGGTGTTGATGCCGAGATAATGCTCGAGGTTGCCGTGGTCGTCCCATGTCGAATGGTACAACTGCACGAACCGCACGCCCCGTTCGATCATCCGCCGGGCAAGCAGGCAATTCGTGCCGAACCAGTTCGTCTTTTTGTAATTGAGGCCGTACAGCTCTTGCGTCGCGTAGGTCTCATCCGAGAAGTCGAGCAACTCGGGTGCCGCCGTCTGCATGCGGTAGGCGAGTTCGTACGCGGCGATGCGCGAGAGAATTTCGGGATCGCCGGTTTGCTCGTGACGAAGTTGATTGAGGTCGCGAATCGCATCGAGCCGCGAACGTTGCGTCACCGGCGTAATGCCGTCGGGGTTCGAGAGATGCAAAATGGGATCTCCTTCCGAACGAAACGTTACGCCACGATAGTACGACGGCAGATAACCGTTGTTCCACAGCGCAGAGCCGGCGTCGACTCCTTTCCCCGAATTCGAGAGCAGCACGACGAAGCCCGGCAGATTTTGCGATTCGCTGCCGAGACCGTAGGTGACCCACGACCCCATCGCTGGATGCCCGAACTGAGGCGAACCGCATTGCAGCAGGAGTTGGCCGGGATCGTGATTGGGACTCGTCGTCCACATCGAACGAACCATGCAGATGTCGTCGGCACAGGTGCCGAGATTCGGTACGAAATCGGAAAACTCCATCCCGCATTCGCCGTATTTGGTGAACTTCCTCGGACTCGCAAAGACCGTGGCGCTCCCTTGAATCAGCTTGTCGGGGAGCCCTTCGAGAAACGAGGGAGGCACCGGTTTGCCGTTCATTTCCTGCATGATCGGCTTGGGATCGAACAGGTCGAGATGACTCGGCCCTCCCGCCATGCAGATGAAGATCACCCGCTTTGCCGTCCCCGTAAAGTGCGGAAACTTCGGGGCCATGGGATGCGTATTCGACGTCGGTTCCGACGATTCGGCGGTCAGGCCGTCTTGCGACATGATGTCGCCGAGCGCCATCATGCCGAGTCCGCAGGCCGATTGCTGCAAGAAACGCCGTCGTAGCAATAATCCGGGATCAAATTGAGCGTTCATTGTATTCTCCCTGGTATCGTTCACCGCTAAATCGCAATGTTCGCGAAGCGGAAAGGTACTTTTTTCAATCCCGTGTGATAAATTCATGGACGTTGAGTAACACGCTCGCCAACCCGGTCCACGCGGCACCTTCGGCCGGATCGACACCTTCAATTTTGGTGGCGAATAACGCTTCGGCCGATGCCGGGTCGTTCTGGAACAAGAGATGCTGCTCCAGAAAATAGGCTTGCAGCAGTGCCAGTTCTTCTTCGGTCGGATTTCGCGAATACGCCAACTGAAAACCGTACGTCACGCGTTGATTGAAATCGCTCGAAGCTTCGGTCATCAAGCGCCTGGCGAAATGCTGCGCCGCCTCCACGAACACCGGGTCGTTCAGCAGCGTGAGCGACTGCAACGGCGTATTTGATCGTTCGCGGCGCGTGCAGGCACGACTTAAGGCCGGGGCATCGAATGTGACATCCTGTGCAAATGGCGAAAGACGTTGAATCCACGTATATAAACCGCGTCGATATTTCTCGACTCCTTCGCTCGCCTCCCAGGTGTTGTCGAAACCTTCCATCGCCACCGAACTCGGCTGCTCGGGAAATACGCACGGCCCGTGCATTTTTGGATACAACAACCCGCTGACGGCCAGCGTGATATCGCGGACCTGTTCGGAATTCAGCCGCAAACTCGCTTGCCGCGAAACCCAGACGTTATTCGGATCGCGCGCCGCGATATCGGGGCGTGCGGCCGACGACTGCCGATAGGTCGCGGACGTGACAATCAGCCGGTGAAATGCCTTCATGCTCCAATCGAGCCGTTGGAGTTCGAGGGCCAGCCAGTTGAGCAGTTCGGGATGACTGGGGAGTTCCCCCTGCAAACCGAAATCGCCCGACGACGTGACAATTCCGCGACCGAAGAATTCCTGCCACGTCCGATTGGCCGTTACGCGCGACGTCAGGGGATGTTCGGGCGAAACAAGCCAGCGGGCGAGCGCGAGACGATCGGTTCGGGAATTTTCAGGGAGGGCCGGTAAAGCGGCAGGGACGCCGACATCGACATCGATTCCCTTCACGCGGAAATCACCCCGCACATGAATATAGGTCTGTCGCGGCACCTGCATCTCGCGCATGGTGGGGGCGCGGGTCGCCTTGGGAAATTCCTTGTCGAGTTCCAATAATTTCGGACGAACTTCGCCCAGCTTGTATTCGGTGAATTTCGTCGGATCGATCACCGAGCCGTGCGACAGAAAGTAATCCATCAGTCGAAATTTTTGATTTTTCGTCCGTTTCTCGGCTCCCAACTTGACGATTTCGCACCCTTCGAGTTGCCCTTCGCCGTAATGTCCTCCCCAGACGAGACCGAGGACTTCCCACTGGCGATCCCAGATGTGATCTTCTCCGGGATTGGCCTCGGCTTGCAACAGCCGGGCTTCCCATGCCGCCAACAATTCGTCGAGGCCGGGCTGATAGGGAGAGACAATTTCATCGCGACGGCGTTCGTATTCCTCACGGGTCGCTTCCCAGTCGGTGATTTCATTCGGCAGGGGAGCGTCGATATTCAGTTCGTCGGCGTGATCGAAATACGCATAGAGCTGATAGAACTCTTTCTGCGAAATGGCGTCGAACTTGTGATCGTGACAGCGGGCACAGCCAACCGTCAGCCCGAGCCACGTCGCACCGACAATCATCGTGCGGTCGACAACTTGTTCGACGCGGTATTCTTCGAGGTCGGCTCCCCCTTCGCGATTGCTGAGGGTGTTGCGGAGAAACCCGGTTGCCAGCAACTGATCTTGCGTCGGTTCATCGAGCAGATCCCCCGCGAGTTGTTCGATGGTGAATTCGTCGAACGGCAGATCGCCATTCAGCGCTTTCACCAGCCATTGACGATACCGCCAGGCGACGGGACGTTTTTGATCGGTGAGAAACCCGTCGGTGTCGGCATAGTGGCAGAGATCGAGCCAGGGCCGCGCCCAGCGTTCGCCATAGGAGGGCGACGCCAACAAGCGGTCGACGAGTTTTTCGTACGCTTCGGGATCGTCGTCGTTCACAAATTCCGCCACGTCTTCGGGTGTCGGAGGGAGGCCGATCAAATCCAAGGTCACACGGCGGATCAGCGTTTCGCGATCTGCTTCGGGCGACGGTGTTACCCCCTCCTGATCCAGTCGGGCCAGAATGAACGCATCGATGCCGTTGCGAACCCATGCGGGTTGAGAAACTTCGGGAACCGCCGGCTTCTCGATCGGCTGTAACGACCACCATTCGCGGGCTTTTTTCTTGGCGGCGTTCTCTTCGTGAGCCACGAGAACATGATCGTCGGGCCAGGCCAACCCTTCATCGATCCAACGCTTGATTATCGCAACGTCTTCATCAGACAGCGGATCGCCTTCAGCCGGCATGATCACGCCGTCGGCGTGCGTCTGGGAAATCATCGCATACAGCGAACTCTTCTCGGCGCTCCCCGGTTCGATCGCAACACCGGCATATCCCCCTTTGAGAGCATGCTCGCGCGTATCGAGTTGAAACCCGCTCTCGGGATCGTCTTTACCGTGGCAGCTTAAGCATCGGGATTCGAGGAGCGGTTTGATTTTTGTCGCGAAGTCGATTTTTGGCGCGTCGGCGTTCTCGGCTTCGTCGGCAAAACTCCCGGTGCGAACGCCAAAAACTCCCGTTGCGATCGCAAGCACCGCACCGCCGATCCAGGGAGCAAGCCACGCTTTGCCGCGAATTGGGTTCATATCACTCATCATCGCACATTCCTTAACGATTGCATCATCTCAACATTCTGACTGAAGTCTTCGTTTCGATTGTCGTCTGTGGAGACAACGACAATCGCTACGAACGGCTATTGCGCTATGCTTTATCGATTGCCGATCGTAGCGAACGATAGGCGGCATCGGCCAGCGTATCGACAACCGTCATTAAATCTCCTGCATACGTCTTTCGCAACCAGGCCCGTGCCATGTGGGCGCTGGGGCCGATGATCAATGAAAAATAGATCGTTCGATCGAGGCGAATCAACTCTCCGCAATCGACAAATGGTTGCAGATGCAGCCAAACGGCTTGAGCAAAACTGTCCGATTGATGTTTATACTCTTCGCGAATGCTGCCGATCACATCGACCAGCCCCATTCGTGTGAGATACAGCCCCAATTGCGGGTTATCGACGGTCGTCGCCATGTGCGTGGCGATCATGGCGCGGATCAAACCCTGAGCCGTGGTTTCGCGGCTCATCGCGGCGACGACGCGTTTGTGATAGTCCTTCATCCCCTCGATAAAGAGTGTCAGGGCAATTTCGTCTTTACCACGAAACAGATGATAAATGCTGCCGTGGCTCGCGCCGGATTTCTGGCGAATCTGGTCGATGGTCGTCCCTTCAACGCCGTATTCGAGAAAACAATCGAGCGCGGCATCGAGAATCGAGCGTCGCCGCACTTCGGTCGCTTCGCGCCGCCGCACGCCGTTTCTCGCTCCGTTTCGTTTTGTGGTTGAAATGAGAGTCTTCATAAGTTAGAATCATATTCTAGATTGACAGTCTAGTCAACGATTGAGATGATCATCCGGTTGAAACGGAACGAAAAATCTGTCGATTGAAATTGCACTCCATTCACGCGAATGAGAGTGGTCGTCTGGTTTTTTTCCCGATACGATAAGTAAGCGGTTCATACTTATTCTTTCGTATGCTCTCAAACTCTTTTTGTCTCTGATTTTTCGGAGCCGATCGAAATGTTAAATCTGGGGTCTCGAACGTTAAAAACCTGCGCCGGAGTCTCTCGCCGTGAGTTGCTGCAACTGGGGGGATGCTCGGCACTCGGACTCTCGCTGCCGCACCTGCTCGGCGATTCCGTGCGAGCCGCCACGGCGCACGGCAAAGTGAAATCGGTCCTGTTGCTCTGGCTGTGGGGCGGACCGAGTCATCACGAGACTTGGGATCCCAAGCCCGATGCACCGTCGAAAATACGCGGGTGTTACTCGCCGATCGCGACGGCAAGCCCCGGCGTGCAGATCAGCGAATTGCTGCCGATGGCTGCCGCTCATTCGCGGCAGTTCACGATCATCCGCAGCATGGCCCACGACATGAAGGACCATAACCAGGGAGGGACCGTCGCGCTCACCGGCAGCACCAACGGTTCGCAGGCCTCCGGAGGCGTTCCGTTCCCCGGCCGTGTCAGGCCGAGTATGGGTTCGCTGATTTCTTATCTTACGAGAGAACGTGCCTCCGAATGGCCGTCGTTCACGTGCATCGGTCCGAACTGTAAAGTGAGTGGTGCCGACTTGCGCGGCCAACTTGCCAGTGCATTGGGAGCGGCTCACGACCCGTTTCGTCTTGATAGTTTTACATTCGAGGAGGGTTTCAAAATCCCCCCCTCCATCGAACCGCTCTCGGACGTTGCCGATCAGCGTTTCAGTTCGCGACGTTCGCTGCTCACCGAACTCGATGAATGGCAGCGCACGGTGGAAACGGCAGGCGAAGTCGAACGCTACAACGACGTCCGTCAGAAAGCGTTTGGACTGCTCACCTCGACTGCGACAAAAGCAGCGCTCGATCTCGAATCGGAATCCGAAGCGATGCGCGATCGCTACGGACGCACGGTCTTCGGCCAGAACTGCATTCTCGGTCGCCGGCTGATCGAATCGGGGGTGCCGTTTGTGCAAATCAACTGGAGCGGCGACGCCGAGGATGAACAGCAAGGGGGAGACGGCGGTTGGGATCTCCACTACCGCCTCTTCGAACGCATGCAAGACCGTTACTGCCCGATCTTCGATCTCGGTTTCACGGCATTGCTCGATGATCTCGAACAGCGTGGTTTGCTCGAATCGACGCTCGTGCTGGCAATGGGTGAATTCGGCCGCAGCCCCGAAATCAGCAGCATCGGCGGACGCGAACATTGGCCTTACGGTTATTCGATGGTCGTCGCCGGCGGTGGCACGCCCGGCGGTTCGGTGATCGGTTCGACGACGGCCGATGGCGGTTTTCCCGCCGATCGTCCGGTGCATCCCTCCGATCTCATTTTGACCGTCATTGAAAAAATGGGACTCGACCGCTTCGATCTCTTCGCCCGCGACTCCGCCGTCCTCGGTTCGTCAATCGAAGAACTTTCATAGATGTTGAATCGTCCTCGTTCCCAAGCTCCGCTTGGGAACGCAAGTCTTCGAAGCTCCGCTTCGCCGAACGTCACATGAGGTACTCATGAAGTCCGTTATCACAGTTTTCGTCGCACTCATCGGCCTGTTGACAATTTCGACGCTGCGTGCAGACGACGAGGCCGTCCCCCAACCAACGCGTCTCACCAAATCCTACTTCTCGAAGTTTTTCCTTCGTTTCTCGCCCGATGGATCGCACATCGCCTACAGCACGCATTACGCCAATCGCCGCGCGTCGAATCAGATTCTTGTCGGTATGCGGCTGATGAAAGCCGACGGCACTGACGACAAACGCATCCTGACGGAATACGACAGTCGCGTGCAGATGCAGGAACATCCCTGCTGGTCCCCCGATGGCAAACATCTCTTAATCTCCGGCGGCGGGAACGACACGGGCAATTCGTCCAAAGACGTGCACATCGCCGACGTCGACGAGATGTTCGACATCAGCAACTTGCGAAAAGTTGTCCCCGGCGACGGCGTCACTCTGGGCGAAGAGCCCTGTTATTCGCCCGATGGAGAACACATTCTTGTCTCCACGCCGTCCGAACAGCTTTTTATCTTCGACGCCGACGGTAAGAATCAATCGAAACTCGTGCAGGTTGATGGCCTGTATTGTCATCAACCCGACTGGTCGCCCGATGGAGAGTGGATTGCGTTCGCCTCCGATCGCGACGGAAATATCGAGATTTACAAGGTCCGCTGGGACGGAACCGAATTGACGCGACTGACCGAAGCCGAAGGGATCGACGCCCGCCCCCGCTGGTCGCCCGACGGAGAGTGGATTCTCTTTACCTCCAATCGCAGCGGTAATATGGATCTGCACGTGATGCGGCACGACGGCAGCCTTGTGCAGAATCTGACGAATCATCCTGCGCTGGATGACCAGGCCGATTGGCATCCTAATGGCGAATCGATCGCTTTCGTGTCGATGCGCGACGGCGGTTACGATGTGTATTCAATTCGCGTCCCGAAAGAGTTACGCGTTTCACCCGATCCCCCTCCGAGCACCCGTCCTACGAAATCGACCGGCGATCTGGTCGCCTATTATTCGTTCGACCGTGTGATCGACGGCAACCTCGTTCGAGATCAGATCGGACGCAATCACATGTCGGTCTTCGATGCCCAGTTGGTTGAACAAAACGGACATAGCGCCCTCGAATTCGACGGCGAGAAATCTTACGGCGTCTGCGGCAACGGTGCCGACCTGCGACTCGGCGGACCGATGACGTTATCGTTCTGGGTGAAGCCCGCGAGCGATGCGGGCAATGGATATGTCATCTCGAAGCAGGCATGGAACGTCTATCTAGGGCAGGGGGTGCCGAACTTCGAAACCCGCGACGCGGCCAATGCCAACTGGGACACGTTGCGCGGTGCAGCAGCGGTGCCGCTCGGCCAATGGTCGTTCATTACGGTTGTCTTCGATAAGGAGGGGGGCAAGCTGCTGATGTACGTCAACGGTCAGTTGATGAGCGAAAAAGAACGCACCGACGGCGAACTCGGCAACTACGCCGGCTCGCCGCTCGAAATCGGCCACTACGTCGCCTCGCGGACACAGAAGTACAAGGGCCTGCTCGATGAGTTCCGCATCTACCGCGTCGCCCTTTCGGCGGAGAAGATTGCTCAAGAATTCGCAAGCCAGTCGGCGGAAGTGGGACTGCATATCGAAAAATAATACTCGTTTCCTGCGCCCCAAAATTTATCCACTTGGGTGGTCGCGTCGAATCCCCGAAGTTAACATACGGCTTGGTTTTTTTCGAGTTTTTAACTCGCATGAACGCTCGTAGCATAAATCCAGGGGATGAGTCCAACCATGATGGATCGAAACGCGAATCGAACTACATTGTATCTACTTGCGATAACTGTTTTTTGTTTTGCGATCATCGAAATGACCGCCGCGCAAGACGATCCTCAAGTTGAATTAGTCGCCCACTTCCCCCTTCGATCCAACGCCAAGGATTCATCCGACTCGAAAAATCACGGCAAGGCCGTCGATGTGCGGTTTAGTGATAACGCCGCCGGGTTCGATGGCCGAAAAAGCCAAATCACCCTCCCCGACAGCGACTCCCTCGACTTCAGCACCAAAAATTTCAGCCTCTCGCTGTGGGTGCATACCGAGGCAGAACTCGATGACGTGCTCGGGGATCTCGTCAACAAGTACGATCCCGTGACGCGAAAAGGATTTAATCTCTCGATCAAACATCACGCAGGTGTCACCGGCAGTCAGTCGAACTATCGGCATCTGCATTTTGGCATCGATGACGGCAAGCAAGAAGCCGAATGGCGCGATGAGGGACGACCCGGCCAATCCCTTTTCGTCCATTCGATGTGCGTGCACGATGAGGAATTGTATGTGGGGACGGTCGAAGGGCAGACCAATAAAGATCAGGGGCACGTTTTTCGCTATCGGGGCGACGGAGAATGGGAAGACCTCGGCGCTCCCTGGAAAAGCAACGGCGTGACGGCGATGGCCAGTTACAACGGCCATCTGTACGTCGGCGTCTCGCGCGTGTTGCTACATTATTCGGGGCTCGAACCGACCATCGCCCATCACATCGGCGGCAAGGTCTTTCGCTACGAAAACGGCGAATGGGTCGATCTCGGCCAACTGCTCGGTGTCGACGGCGTCAATGGCATGGCGATCTTTCGTGGCAAATTGCATATCACCGGGTTTTATCAGCCCGCGATGTTTCGCTACGAAGGTGGAACCGAATGGACCTCGCTCGGTTCACCCGACGGCATGCGGCCCGAAGCCCTCTGCGTTTACAACGGCGCAATCTACGCCACCGGTTACGATGAAGGTGCCGTCTATCGATTCGACGGCGAGAACTGGAGTCGTGCCGGTACGCTTGGCGACGCCACTCAAATCTACGGGCTCGTCGTTCACGAAGGAAAACTGTTCGCCGGAAGCTGGCCCGCGGGGACGGTCTATCGCTACGAGGGGGACGACACATGGGTAAGCACCGGTCGGCTCGGTACTGCAGAAGAGGTAATGGGACCGAACGTCTATAATGGCAAGCTCTACGCCGGCACGTTGCCGATGGCAGAGATTTTTCGATATGACGGCGATGAACACTGGAATTCGGTCGGTCGCGTCGATTTCACCCCCGACGTGATCTATCGCCGAGCGTGGTCGATGGCCGTTTACAAGGGGCGGCTCTGGTCGGGGACATTGCCTTCGGGGCACGTCCGTTCGTTTGAAGCGGGGGTGAACGCAACGTACGATCGCGAACTTCCTTCCGGCTGGCGGCACATCGCCGCAGTCCGCGAGACCGATCGCCTGAAGTTATATGTCGACGGCGCATGCGTTGCCGAGTCGCGAGAATTCGATGGCAACCAATACGACATCAGCAACGATGTCCCTTTGCGTTTTGGATTGGGGGCACATGATTATTTCAACGGACGGATGAAAGAGGTGCGAATTTACAGCCGTGCGCTCACCCCGACGCAGGTAAACCAGTTAGCGAATCAGCAATAATCGTTTTCTGCTGCGGTTATTTGACCTGCTGAACGGTGAAACATACGCCGACAGGGTTTGGACGGAACCTGAAAACTCCCGGCGGGTAACTGGAAATCCACTCTCCGACTTGCTATCACATCAGGGAGCGAAGATTGCCGTTTATGTGAAGATTCCGATCTGACCGTTTCGATTCGTCCAGAGGCTTTCAGAAATGTCCGGCGGCAAGGGACGAAGGCGACTCGATGGTTCGTCATGATCGTGTGACAGAGAACTGGTTTTTCAACTGACATCTTGAAGGAGATCCGCGAATGTCCATGTATATTGGTGAAGCGTTGGCAGGTGACGGCAATGAAGTCGCCCATATTGATTTGCTCATTGGCGATAAGAACGGCCCCGTCGGTGCTGCGTTTGCGAATGCACTTGCCGACCAGAAAGCCGGCCATAGCAATCTGCTCGCCGTGCTCACGCCGAATCTCGCCGTTAAACCGGCGACCGTCATGATCACCAAAGTGACGATCAAGGGGGCCAAGCAGGCCGTACAGATGTTTGGTCCGGCCCAGTACGCCGTTGCCAAGGCAGTTGCGGACAGCGTCGAAGAAGGGGTGATTCCCAAAGATCAGTGCGAAAACCTTGTGATCGTCTGTGGCGTGTTCATCCACTGGGAAGCCGAAGACGACAAGAAAATCTTCCAGTACAACTACGAAGCGACGAAGCTCTCGATCGCCCGTGCGATGAAGAACGAACCGTCGACCGACGAAATGCTTTCCAAGAAAGCGGGAGCATCGCACCCGTTCTATGCCGGGTAATTTCGAGTTCGGCAGGGAAGACTTTTTTCGAAATCATCGGCCATCGCGTACCATCTCCCCAGAGGCTGATGGTACGCGGTGTCGTTTGGTGTCGACATCGGCGAACTCATATCAGGCGTTTTCATCGGCCATTGAACCGTGTGACAGACATGCCAGGTGACTCCCATTAAACGCATACTCGTTCAATTCGATACGGATATTTCCCCCAGCGTGTTCGATCGTGTCGTCGCTGTCGATGCCGATTGCGATCACATCTTCAGCTATGGCGGGGTTGTTCCTGACACTGTGGTACCGCATGTCTACGGTGCCATCTTTACGCGCGGCCCTGATGATCTCAAGCAGACCGCCCTATTCATCGGGGGGAGCAATGTTGCCGCCGGTGAGAAATTGTGGGAAACGATTCTCGGTTCATTTCTAGGGCCGCTGCGGTGTTCCGTGATGATGGATTCAAACGGATCGAATACCACGGCTGCGGCCGCGGTACTTTCGGCTGCAAAACATGTTTCACTCCAGGGAAGCCGCGCACTGGTTCTTGGAGGGACCGGTCCTGTTGGCCTTCGTGTCGCTCAACTCTTAGCGCTGGAAGGAGCAAGTGTTCAACTCGGTTCTCGGACCCAGACTAAAGCGTCGGATGCCTGTGGGCGGCTGAAGGAACTCATTCCCGATGCCAATGTCGAGCCCCTCGCATGGGAGGCGTCTCAGCCCCCGCTTGAAGCATGCAACGACGTACAAATCGTGATCGCGGCTGGTGCCGCTGGCGCCGAGTTGATCTCTCAAGAGGACTTGTCGCGATTGAGTCATGTTCAGGTTGCGATCGATTTAAATGCCGTCCCTCCAGCGGGTTTGGGGGGAATAAAGGCGACCGACAAGGCAAAGCAGCGAGATCGACTGGTCTGTTACGGTGCGGTCGGCGTCGGTGGGTTGAAAATGAAGATCCATAAGGCCGCGATCAGAAAACTGTTCGAATCGAACGACCAGCTTCTGGAAACGATACAAATCTACAAACTCGGCCAGTCGCTGACGTGAGCCCTTTCGCTGTAATCTTTTATTAGAAAAAGGTTACGAGCCGATTGTATTTTTTTCAACGCTCCGACAGTCGTAGGGCCCGCATCCCCCGACTCGTTCAAATTCAACTTGCCGTGAATTTGGAATTTCGGTATTTCTACGCCCGTTTCACTCCTCGCGACTCATTTCGATTCGCACAAACTCCTGATCCATCAACGAAAAGTTGCAATACAACACTTGCAGCAAAGACTCACACCGCGTCTCACGTGGTGCACCGCGCGAGTCTGTCTCGCGATTGAATTCTCAATTTCATTACATTTGTAGCACACCATTAGCGATTTCAGGATAATCTTTTGGTCCGCAGGTCGCCTCGTGAACTCAGAAGTGTCGCACCTGTCACTTCATTGAAACCCGTACGCCGGCACGGTTGGAGCCACTGGCAATGGATGGTCCGCGCCGTGATCGTCGCCGTGCTGTTCGCCGTGGGGATCGGTTACAGTAAGAGTCGGATTCAAGGACAGGAATCGTCGCGAGAAGAGGATCTTCGTACGCCCTCCGAAGAACAGCTGGAAGATCCACTTAAGTTACCGGTCGTCGGTATCGTATTTGAAGGAAACACAAGCATTCCCGATGCGGCGATGCTCAAGTACATCAAAACACCGATCGGTCGCCCCGCCACCGTACAGCAGATTCGTGACGACGCGAAAGCGCTGTATAACACACGCTGGTTTTTGAATGTCGAACCCCGTACGCGGTCTACAACACGAGGGATCGTTCTTGTCTTCCATGTCAACGAACGCCCTGTGGTTGAGAGGGTCGTCATCCAAGGCAACAATAAGATCAAAGAAAAACATCTGCGGGCTCTCACAGGATTGAAAAAGGGGTCGCCATTCGATGTCAGCGCCAATCGGCAATCTGTGCGGCGAATCGAAAATCACTATCGCGAGAAGGGGTATTATTTTCGCAAGGTTAAACTCGTCAAAGGGGGAGATCCCGAAGACCGCGAAGTGATCATCGAAATTGAAGAAGGCCCCAAGGTTCTGGTTGGCAACGTCAAATTCATCGGAAATGAGTCGTTCAGCGGCCCGTTGCTCAAAACGAAGATCATGACCAAACTGGCCATGTTTCGAATTCCCGGGACGAAAGTTGCCTTTCTGGGAGGACTCTACGACCCGTCGAGTATACCGAACGATGTCGCCTCACTGAAGGAATATTACAACAGCCTCGGATATTTCGATGCGACGATCGAACCCGACGTCGTCTTTTCTGAAGATAAGTCGCGGGTGTTCCTCAATTACCACATCCATGAAGGGGAACGATATCGTGTCCGGTCGACGACGCTCATCGGTAATAGCGCACTCAATCATGACGAATTACGCGAGGAAGCCAAACTTCACGACGGGGATTTTTTCAATGCCCGTTTCTTAAATCACGATATCGAGAAAATGCGTGCGAAGTACGGAGAACAGGGGCGTCTCTTTGCCGATGTCAAAGCGGTCCCCCGGTTTCTGGAACAACCTGGCGAAATCGATCTCGAACTGCAAATCGACGAAGACAAACCGTATCGCATTCGCAAAATCAATGTTCATATTCGTGGCGAATATCCGCATACCAAAGATACCGTTGCCATTCAGCGTATGCTCGTCAATCCAGGTGACCTGGCCAACCCGAATCTCATCAAGGCTTCGCAACGTCGGCTCGAAGGGGCACAGGTCTTCGAACGGGGAGGGGAACTGGGTCCGCGCATCGATATTCAGCGAGTCGAGGAGCCGGCTGTACCCGATCTGCAACTTGTCGGTGCCGAGACCGCAGTCAGAGGTCAAACGACGGATTCCCCGATCCCGCAACCACAAAACCCGATTTACGGGACAAGTCCGCAGGGGGATCCGTTCAGCAATCCGCTATTTCAAGAAACCGAACCCCCCGGCTGGGTCGATCTCGATGTCGGCCTCTCCGAAGCGCGGACCGGGCGATTGATGTTCGGCGTTGGCGTCAACAGCGACAACGGCGTCGTGGGCTCGTTCGTCCTCGAAGAAACCAATTTCGATATCCTTCGTCCGCCGACGAGTCCCGGCGATCTCTTTAACGGGACGGCATGGCGCGGCGGCGGTCAACAGTTTCGATTGGAAGCCGTTCCCGGAAACCTGGTCAGCCGATACATGTTGAGCTGGACCGATCCCTATTTCATGGATACCAATTACAGCGTCACCACCAGTGGCTTCTACTTTAACCGCTTTTATCCCGACTGGGACGAAGAGCGGCTCGGTGGCCGCATCGGAGTCGGACGTCAGTTAACGCAACAGATTTCGGTGAATTTCGCCCTGCGTCTTGAAGATGTGACGCTCTCGAATCCGGATATTCCCACGCCGAATATTGTTACCAAGGCGGTCGGTTCCAACTTTCTCTCGACGGCCCGCGTCGGTATTGCTCATGATACTCGGGACGCTCCGTTCCTTCCTGCCGCCGGACACTTGCTGCAATTTAACGTCGAACAGGCATTCGGTGACTTTGTCTATCCGCGACTCGAAGCGGACGGAAGCCAGTTCTTTACATTGTATTCGCGTCCCGATGGTGGCGGACGTCACATTCTGTCGGTCAACGGACACCTCGGTTGGACGGATAACGATACGCCTGTGTTCGAACGCTACTTTGCAGGTGGTTTTCAAACCTTCCGCGGGTTCGCCTTCCGCGGTGTATCGCCCGAACAGACCGGGACGAAAATCGGTGGTCGTTTTCTCGCACTGGGAGGTCTGGAATACATGGCCCCCATTACGGCAGACGACAAGATTCAGGCGGTCGCATTCACCGACTTTGGTAGCGTCGAGAATACCGTGACGCTCGACAATTTTCGGATGTCGATCGGTGCCGGCCTGAGATTAACCGTTCCGGCGATGGGACCGGCCCCCATTGCGCTCGACTTTGCGTATCCGATTCTTCACGAGGATTCAGACGAACGTCAGATCTTCAGCTTTTACGTTGGGTTCACGCGGTAACGACGGCGTTGCCATCGCCTGATACGATTGCCGGCTCACCGTCATCTTCAGTGGCGGCATTTCTTCTGAGACGATGCTGCGGTAAAATGGTCGTGATACACGCATCAACCTCGTACTGCATCGAATCCATTGGCTGAAGTGTGACGATCATGCCGCTAATTCTCGAAGGAATTGTGACGACTCAGAATTCGGAAGGGGTGTTGAATATCGCTCCGATGGGTCCGTTGGTCGATGAAGATCTGACGAGTTTTACTTTTCGCCCCTTTGAATCGTCGCAGACGTATCAGAATCTAAAGCGGTCACGTCAGGGGGTGTTTCATGTCATTGACGACGTTTACCTGATAGCGCAAGGTGCAATTGATCGCTGGTTGGAATCGCCGGAGACATTTTCCGCCGAAACAATATCCGGTCGCGTGTTGTCATCGGCCTGCCGCTGGTATGAATTCGAAATCGTCGAACTGCGTGATGAATCTCCACGCAGCACCATGACGGCACGGGTGTTACACCAGGGTAAACGGCACGATTTTTGGGGATTCAATCGTGCGAAACACGCTGTGCTGGAAGCAGCGATTCTGGCGACGCGCGTGCATCTGCTCGATCCGCAAGAACTTCAGTCGGAATTCGAGCGATTGCAATTGATTGTCGCCAAGACCGCCGGGCCGCGAGAAGCCGCGGCGTTTGCTCTGTTGTTATCGTATGTCACCGAACGCCTATCAGCGCCGACGGCGATCGATACTATGGCAAAGAGGTGAAGTCGTGTACGAGAAGATTCGCATTACGACCGGTGCCCGCCTTCACTTTGGATTTCTCGCTTATCCACAGGGGATGGGAAGAGCGTACGGCGGACTCGGCGTGATGATTGAACGTCCCGGTTATCAACTGACCGTTCGACGTGCCTTGCAGAACGACGCTACTTCGGTGTCTGTGTCGAACGATTGCGCATCGTCAACTGTGCTTGATCGCATAAAATATTGGTACGAGAGGTATCAGATATCCGCCAGAAGTCCGATCGAGAATTTCGAGATTGTGGTAGAAAACATCATTCCACCTCATCGGGGACTCGGTTCGGGAACGCAAGGAGCACTCGCCGTCGCACAAGCGATTTCGTTTCTTACGGGAGAGCGATCCGCTTCGGTCATGTCACTCGCAAAACGAGTTGGCCGGGGCGCGCGTTCGGCTGTTGGAATTCACGGATTTCATCGCGGCGGTTTATTGATTGACGGTGGCAAGAACGAATCCAATGAGATTGGAAAACTGCTGATTCGTGAGGAGTTTCCTCATGAATGGCGGTTCGTACTGGTTGCTCCCTCGACAACCGAAGGGTATTCCGGCCACGCCGAGCTTCAGGCCTTCGCACAACTTCCGCCGATGCCCGAGTCGCTGACCGAGCGGTTGAGTCGCCTGGTGTTGCTGGAACTCCTTCCCGCTGTGCAGGAACGGGATGTTGATCGGTTTTCTGCCGCCATCGGCGATTATGGTGATATCGTGGGAGGGCATTTTGCACCGTTGCAGGGAGGAATCTTTGCAAGCTCCCGAATGGCAGAACTGGCGGCTGAATTGCGGCGTGATGGTATCGCCGGTATCGCTCAATCGTCATGGGGGCCGACGATCGCTATACTTTGCGCAAATTCCCAGTCTGCCGAAGATTTGAGCAACCGGATTCGCGGCAACACACTTTATTCAGACTGCGACATCCTGATAACACAGGGGATGAATAGCGGCGCGATTCTGGAATTTGAGGAATAGTTTCCGTCGGGTCGGTGCTGGTACCTGTTTTATAGCAAGGGGTTGCGTGTAGGGATGTGTTGTTGGATTTCTCCGCCAAGTCGTTTTTCAGTGATGGAAGCGAGTGAAGATCTTACGGAATGTCGCGTGGTCACTTCATCGAAACGACAATCATCACGTAGGCGTTTTCGTAATTCTTCGGTGAATTCACGTTGACGATCTCGGTGGGAGCAATGAATAATGTCCTGCGACGCGTTGAAGTCACGCGGACAGTTGTTAAAGTAAGATGAGAGAACGGTCGAGTTTCGAATAGGGGTTTGATTTCCTGCTCGTATCGTTGCTTTAGTTAGAACTGGTTTCATAACCCGGTTGGCGACTGAAGAATCGTCCAAATTGTCCGGAATTATCCGCCGTCCAGAGGGTTATGAAACTGCTTGTAGAAGAGTTTGTCTTCCAGAAGATAATGTCCATGTCTCCTCCTGCCCCGGATCAGGGATACACCAGTTCGGTATCGCGGCGTGATTTTCTTCGCGTCGGCGGACTCGGCGTTGTCAGTCTGTCGGTGGGCGAAAAGTCGAGTGGAGCGGCTTCTTCTGCCGCCATCGCAGGAAAGAATGTGATCTTTCTGTTGATGTCCGGCGGGCCGAGCCACATTGAAACGTTCGATCCCAAGCCCGAAGCGCCGACCTATATCCGGGGGCCAGTGAAAGCGATTTCAACGGCGCTCCCGGGTGTCTATCTCAGTGAAGGCTTACCGCGCATTGCCGAACGACTCGATCGTTGTACGCTCATACGGTCGCTCTGGCATCATGCCGCTCCCCTGCACGAAACAAGTATGCAATTGCTGATGACAGGCCGATTGGCAGGTCGGGGCGTCCGTCCTCCCAGCTATCAAACTGTTTTCACGCGCGAATACCGTTTGACGAGTCAGGAACTCGGTTTATCGTCTTCCGGGTTTCCCACGGTGGTATTATCGCCTCCAACCAAACCCGAGCCACATCGTGCCACATTTTATCGTGGTGAAACGGGGGGTGACTGGGGAAACGATTTTACGCCGCATCACGAAGTGTTGGCCTGTGAAGGATCGCGGTTCGAACACGAAGTTTTACAGAATGAACCGGAAATTCTACGTCGATTGTATGGTTATTCTCATTGTGGCGCGATGTGCCTTCGTGCCCGGCAGTTGATCGAACAAGGGAGCCGTTGTGTCACGGTTCATCTCTACCCGCCACAGCCAAAAGCGTTAAGCTGGGATTGCCACGGCAGCGAATCATCGGCTCCGGGGATCGTCACCGATTACCGCGATACGATCTGTCCGGAATTCGATCGTGCCTATGCGGCGTTAATTGACGACCTGGATCAACGCGGATTGCTCGACAAGACATTGGTTATTGCCACAGGTGAGTTTGGGCGGTCCCCGCGTATCAATCCACAGGGGGGCCGCGAGCACTGGCCGCGCGTCTGGTCGGCGATTCTCGCCGGCGGAAACCTTCCCGAAGGACGAGTTGTCGGTGCGAGCGATTCTCAGGCTGCCGAACCGATTGATCGCCCGGTTCATATCAGCGAACTGGTGGCGTCGATCTACCATCAGTTCAACGTCGATCCTACTCGACAGTGGACAACGCCGACGGGCAGTTCGCTCGCTCTTGTCGACGCCTCACCGATTGCCGAATTGAATGCGTAATTCGGGATAAGTCCGTCGTCCATTTTCTGCCGGCCGTTTTTACGGTTGGCGTTGATGCTTCACTCGTCCCTGGTGTGTCTGAATTCAGGGATTTGTTGCCTTTCGCGATCGTATCTGCACATGATGTCGTTGCCTCCTGTTTGATCGCCATCAATTACGGACAGGTGCCGAACAGGTGCCAGTGTTCATGCTGACTTCGTCGATTATTGAAACGATTGAATCGCTCATGCGGAATTATTTTATCGATTCTCCGTCAACCCTTCTGTTCCTTGCTCACATAACGATTGTCGTCGGGCTCTCGATCAGAGTCATTATGAAACGACCGGCGACCGGTGTCGCTTTGGCATGGTTGCTGATTATCGGTGGGGCTCCCTTCGTGGGGGGAGTGATTTATCTGTTGATGGGGGAACGGCGCATCAGCCATCAACGGCTTGTGGCCATCGGAAAATCCCGTCACGACCGGCGACAGATTGCCCAACACGCCATTGATGCGGGATTGACGGCGGTTGATTGGGATCGACACACTCCTGCTACGTTTCAGATGAACCAACTCGGGCTGGCGCTCGTCGGTATTCCCACCGTTCGAGGAAACCAGTTCGCGTTGTTCTCAGATACGGAAGATATCCTGCGCCGTCTGGCTGACGACATTGATGCCGCCCAACAATGTGTGTTGATGGAGTTCTACATCTGGAATGAAGGGGGGCTCGCCGATGATGTGCTCGCTGCCGTCATGCGAGCGGCTCGTCGCGGCGTTCAGTGTTGTCTGCTGATTGATGCTCTGGGGGCGCGACCGTGGTGGAAAGGAAAACAGCCGCAGCAATTGCGAGAGGCGGGGGTCGAAATTCGTCCGGCGCTTCCGGTCGGGTTGTCGCGGGCTTTTTATGGACGAACCGATTTACGCCTGCACCGAAAGATCGTTGTGATCGACAGCAAAATTGCCTGGACCGGCAGCATGAATCTCGTTGACCCCCGATACTTCAAACAAGGGGCAGGAGTCGGAGAATGGGTCGATGCCATGGTTCGTCTCGAAGGTTCAGTCGTCGTCCCGCTTGCGGGAATTCTCATCAGCGATTGGAGCCTTGAAACCGACGAAACCATCAATGAACTTATCGCTCGATTCGAGCTGCGATTGGCGGAACCGATCGGTTCGGTTGATATTCAGGTTATTCCTTCCGGTCCGGGGCAGACGATCGACGGACTCTTGCAGATGCTGGTCGCATTGATCAACTCGGCGGAGAAGGAAGTGACGTTGACGACACCGTATCTGGTGCCGGATGAGTCGCTCTTGCGCGCTCTGCGGGGTGCCGCGGGCCGGGGTGTGAAAGTTCGATTGATCGTTCCCGAAAAGGTCGATTCGTTACTGACGCGATATGCCAGTCGTTCGTATTACGACGACCTGCTGGAGGTCGGTATCGAAATCTACCTCTTTCATGCCGGGTTGTTGCATACGAAATCAATTGTCGTGGATGGACAACGCGCCATGTTCGGCACCGTCAATCTCGACATGCGAAGCATCTGGCTGAACTACGAAGTCGTGCTATTCGTTTACGATCAGAATTTTGCGATGGATGTGAAGCGGCTGCAACACGATTATATCGAGCAGTCGAATCGGCTGGATCCGCAGTTGTGGGCCAAGCGGGGCTTTCGAGACCGACTGGCGGAAAATACGCTTCGACTTTTCAGCCCGCTGCTCTGACGCGAACGAAGAATTGAGTTGCAGCAGTGCGCTGCACATCAGCCATTCTTACTCAGGCGGCCTGAGACGACGGACCTTCACCATAGAGTTCGAGCACACGATCGATCTCGCTGACGGTTCGCTCCATACAGCGAGCGATTTCATCGGCCCGGAAACCCGCCTGGTGCAGATAGACGATCATCTGCCTCTGTTCGACCGATAAATGAAAGGGCAACATCGGGCTGCCGGCCTGCGATGAATCGTCGAGCGATTGGTGGGAAGGGGCGATCCGCGTCAGCGAAATAATATCGGGCGAGATATCGCTCGATGACGCAAATTGATCTTTATTCGCCTGCGTCCGTTCGAGGAGTTCTTCGAGGCGATCGGTTTCGCGTTGTGCTTCGACCATCAATTGATCGAGTATCGCCAGGCGCGATTCGATTCGACCTTCAACTTCGCGACTGTAGTCGTACAATCGTACCTCCAATTTCTGCAGAAACTGATGCTGAGACTGTACCGCCTCGGTGCGGTCGCGGGCGGCTTCTGCAATTGTATTTGATTTCGACCTCCGACGAGTTCGCCAGAGTGCAAACAACGCCACGGCAAGAAACAACACGCCCACGCGAATCATCATTCCCCCATCACCAATATTGTCAGCGGCGAGCGTTTGTGTGAAAAAGTGAATCATTGAATCTGCCAGGAGTTAAATTCGAGTTATGAATGATCATGATCATGCCCGTCATGATCGTGGTCGTGCCGATAATCATGTTCGAATGCAGGCGTTTCATGTACCGGCGGTTTGATGTTGGGTACGATCTGAGGCGATGTGCTCATCAATTCTGACACGGCGTCGTCAGACAGTTGTAAAAAAGCCTGTTCAGCGGCACGATAGACGGTCCAGAGTGGAATGTTCTGTGCCTCCGCAACGCGGGCACACTCTTCATATTCGGGAACGAACAACGGTTTGCCACCGTTTCGCCAACCGAGTTTTCCCTGCACTGTCCCCCACTCCGTCGTCACGCGATGTACCGATCTGGCACGCTTTGAGCGTTGCACCATCGAACGGCGCAAGCCGAAAGTTTTTGTCTCGTCGAAAATGATCG
Organism: Planctomycetota bacterium; assembly: GCA_027618475.1. GTDB lineage: Bacteria > Planctomycetota > Planctomycetia > Planctomycetales > Planctomycetaceae > JAQCEJ01. Next base: position 48,630 of record JAQCEJ010000011.1, read on the forward strand.
ACTCGAGACGATCGACATGTGCCGCATCGCCAAGAACGCACAACATGACACCGGGTCGTTCTTTTTTCATTTGAATCGGAATGGTGTAGACATCGAGCGCACCGGCGGCGAACAGCTTCTGTTTTGTGTAACCGACAATTTCGCCGCTAATGTCGTCGAGATTTGTCTCGATAAGGACAATCTGATCGGCATCTTCGCTGAGACGACCGGTCCCGACAAATAATCTCAGCAGATTAGCTCGTTCTTTGAATTCTTTTGTACCGGCACCGTAACCGATGGATTCAATCGTCATCTCGGGTAACGAACTGAAGCGATCGACAAGCGTGGCGACAATCGCGGCCCCGGTGGGAGTGGTTAGTTCGCTTTCGATCGGCACGTCAGCCAACGGAATTCCTTTGAGTAACTCCGCCGTACCTGGAGCGGGAATGGGACAAATGCCGTGAGCGATGCGGATGACCCCTTGCCCCGTGGGAATCGGACTTGCGTAAATTTGCTCGACACCCAGCAGATCGAATCCGATCGCGGCACCGATAATATCGACAATCGAATCGACGGCCCCGACTTCATGAAAGTGCACATGAGCGATAGTCGAACCGTGTACCTTCGCCTCGGCCGCAGCCACCGCAAAAAAGATTCTGCGAGCGAGCTCTTTTTGATTCGCAGTGATCGCATCAGCACGATCGATGAGTTCAAGTATCTCTTTGAGGCCGCGATGTACGTGCTGAGGCGGATAAACGACTTTGACATGTACACCGCGAAACGCACCGCGCATGACCGTTTCAACATCGAGACGCACGTCGGCGAGTCCCAGCGAATCGATACCGGCGCGCAGCGTCTCAAGATCGACACCGGCGTCGATCAACGCCGCCAGCGTCATGTCACCGCTGATGCCTGTCGGGCAATCGAGATAGGCAATACGCACGAACACCCACCGAACTGAAAGGAACGTTCCGCCGCGTCACAAACCCTCGAAAAACCAGCGGTGGAAAGATCGCGCAATCTTAATCGTGATGCGACATTCGACCAAGAGCAATCGAGTAGCATCCCCCCAGCCACACTATTTTACCGGTCCCTGCTGGCGGGCGAGCGCGATAATTTCGGCGGTCGAACCAGGCGTTTTTGCCGTCCCACCCCCTGTGGCTGAATCGGATTGGGGAGCTTCAGCGACCGCTTCCTCGACAGGAGCAGCTTCTGCCGCCGTTTCTTCTTCAACTTCAACTGGTGTGGGGGCTTCGACCTTGGGGGACGTTGCTTTGGCTCCGCCGCTTCCCGCGGCACCTTGCTGACGCGCGAGTTCGAGAGGTGAGAGTTTCTTGCCCGTTGGCGCAGCTGGTTTCGATGCGGCTGGAGCATCACTCGTGGGAGAGGCTTTCGCGGCACCGGCGGCACCTTGTTGGCGCGCCAATTCCAACGGTGATAGTTTTTTCTGCGCCGGAACTGCGGACTCGGCTTTAGCAGCGGGAGGCTTCGCCGTTCCTGCTGCTCCCTGTTGACGGGCCATTTCTAAAGGAGAAAGTTTTTTACCGGAGGCAGGCGCGGCTGCACCCGCAGCCCCTTGTGCGCGGGCCATTTCGAGAGGACTTTTACCTGCCGGCTTGGCAGCCGGTTTTTTATCCGCAACCGGAGTCTTTGCTTTTTCTTGTGTGGCTTCTTTTTTGCTGACCGGAGCCGTCACGACTTTGAGAAATGAGGGATCGATATCGTACCAGCCGATATCTTCACTCCCGTCAAACTCGACAAGCGCGCGTCCGCTCATATTGACGGTCTTGACTTTGCCGGTTTTCCCTTGAAAGCGACGCAACTCGGCAACACCTTCTTGAACGATGACGTACCGATCGGTCAACTCTTTTTTCAGCGTCTCAGCCTGAGCAAACGTAATCATTCTGTCCGGATCTCTATACGAAACTGTTGATAGATTTTTATGGTTTCACGCTACTGTGAATGGCCTCAGCCGATCCATTGTCCTGTGAGGTCAAACAGATCAAAGTGTCGCAAATACCTTGCTGACCCTCTTCCCTGCCGAAAAGCCATCGCGAACAGGGAGATTCTGTTCCAAAAGCGGTATCAAATCAAGGGCCGGACATCGAAAACCATTGTGTTTACGTCAATCTCAGATGAAATCAACCCGTGAAGTGATCACGGGGTACCCGTAGACCTGTTTTTTTGCATTACCTGTCCAGCTTTGTTATTCTTGATGGCGAGGGGACTCCGCCGGTCTTTATCTCTTTCTCCCCAAACGATTTCAAAAAACTCATTGCTGGGAATACGGGAATCGAGTCCATGAGCTTTTTATGTGCGACGTTAAGTTTTCGAATCTCGTCCGTCGGGACAGTTCTGGCGTTATTTTTTCTTGTCCCGATACCGTTGCATGGGGATGAATTCACCTATTTCGACGCCGAAGGGGATACGCAGACCGTGCAAGCCCGGCTGGCCGGTTCCGCACAAGGTTTTTTCGCCCTTGAACTCGCCGATGGCCAAATCCTGCTCGTCGCTGAGGGAAATGTCAAAACTCGTGTAGCCGGCGATGATCCCGAACCCCTCGATGCTGAAGATGTCAATCAAAATCTCGTTCAGATGTTTGGCGGTGAGGAATACGTCATATCTTATGTCGATACCTCTCATGTTCTCGTGTATATTCCACACCGACCGATTGACGATAAACGGGAAAAGAGCCGGAAGCTGACGCTGTTAAAACACTCCGCACGCTATTTGAATTCGATGGAGCGAAAATTTTCGGAGCATGTCAAATACAATCGACTCGACGACCATCCATTTCGGTTTCCGCTGGTGACGATCATCTTCGAAACGGACGACGATTTTGAAGAGTACACGCGAAAGGTGACGAGCAACAATACCGGGCTTTCTGCGGGTGCGATCGCGGCGTTTTACGATGCGTTGACCAATTACCTGGTTCTACGCGAAAGCGAATGCGCCACGTTCGAAGTTCCGCTGCATGAATCGATTCATCAGCAGGTCTTCAATCGCGAAATTCTGCAACGGATGGCTCCGGTGCCGGTCTGGTTTCATGAAGGGATCGCAAACGCATTTGAAGGGGATGGCAAAACCATCAAAAGAGGGCCGCGGGCCGTCAACGAAAAGTATTGTCAACAATCGTTGGCGGCACAACAGGTGACATGGGACGACATGGTGCGTAACGATCGGGCTTTTCAATCAGATTCGACAGCTGGAGACGCCTATGGCCATGCATGGGGGCTGCACTGGCTGATGGTGAACAATTATCGCGATGAATATTCTTTATACGTCAAGTATCTCGCCCAGTTGACGCCGTTGGAAGTGGTCGACGAAACTGAGCGGGTGGAGCAGTTCGAAAAAATTATGAAAACTTCTGTCGACAAGCTTCACGACGAATTTCTGCAGAAGATTCGTGCCGCTTTGAAGAAACTCAACCGCAACGGAACTTCATTTCAGCGAAATTTGCACGACATACCGAATACGGTGACACCGAAATCGATATTCACACGTGGTACTCAATTGTCGGTCGGAGGGCGAACCGATTTGACGCACACGATATTCTCGTCGTTGCGATCCGGGTCCGGATCACCCTCGGTGAACGTTCGCACGTCACGCGATCACCATCTCGAACCATCGGAAAATCGGTCAGGTATATCGCGATGGTTAAAACCTGGAATCGATTTTTCCGTCCCTGTCGAACAACGATGGCAAGTCAAGCAGTGAGTTCTTGCTTTGGCTAAGCCTTTGCGTTGCGGCTTGATGACGGTCTGATTCAGGGGGCCGATGGCTTTATGATTTATGGTGATTCGCTATGATCTCAAGGGAACTTCCCGGAAGGGGTCATAATTCCGTTCTAATAATGGGTTCAAAATCATGGCGATGAAATTGTCACTTTCCGTGCGGATCGCTGAAGCTCCGTGCAAGACCAGGCTTAACGTTCCGTTCGGCGACCTCGTTCAATTGGCGAAGGAGGTCGGTTATCACGCCGTCTGCATGAGGGCGAGTGCCGGCGGCACGCAGACTCCTCGAGCGGAACTCGAAAAAATGCGTGACGACGTTGAATCGGCCGGTCTCACGGTTTCGATGGTGACCGCAGATTTCGACGTCCCGCTGAATAATGACCAGGGTCCGAACAGCCTCAAAAACATCGCGCCAAGCCTCGACGTCGCTGAGGCGCTGGGCTGTGATCTCATACGGATCTGCCTGAAGAAATCGGAAGACATTTCTCATCTTGTAAAAGCGGTAGACGCGGCGGCGACACGCAACATCCGGCTGGCGCATCAATGTCATCACGCATCGCTGTTCGAGCGGGTCGATGACACGATGAAAATTCTACGATCGATCGGCAGCGGCAATTTCGGCCTCATCTATGAACCGGCCAACTTATACATGGTGTATCAGGATTACGGCATCGACGCCATTCGGCAATTCAAACCCTACATCATGAATGTGTATCTGCAAAATCACCGGTTGGGTGAGGACGGACCGGCCTATTACGACACCTATACGCAGGGGCGACAGCGGTATCATCATCTACCGATTTGGGACGAAGGGGGCGTCGATTTTCCACACGTCATCGATGCACTCAAGGCGATCAATTACGATGGATACGTCACGATCCACCAGGCTTACGGCGAGATTATGGGTCCGGACGAGGCTGCCCTAGAGAGTGCTCAATACCTCCGCAGCCTCGGCGGATTCGTGACATGACGAGCTACCGCGCCGTCTGATTGATCGTTTGAATTGTCCGACATCTGGATTCGGTTTATGGCCTGCTTCTCACAAGGGGAGAAGTATGAAGATATGGGACGGAAATGAAAGCCAACGTTATCGTTTTGTCCTTCGACGTGATGCCTCTCAGCTTGCTCGGCTGTTACGGCAACGAGTGGGCTCTCACGCCCCATTTCGATCAACTGGCGTGGGAAGGAGTCACGTTCGATCAACACTTCACGACGGATGCGACTCCCGAACGACGGCAACTCGCGTGGTGGACCGGAAACTCGTCTGAACCCGAGTTGGGAGAGTTCCCCGATGCTCAGGCCAAATTTCTATTCCGTGTTCTGCACGACATTCCGTGTGTGCTGCATGTGGAGCCAGCAACCAGGCCTGTTTCGCGAACGAAAAAAGGGGTCAAGAAATCCATAACAAAACGGACGTCACCGTTCGAACGTTTGTTACAGTTCGGCCTGGCATCGGTCGAAGAACTCCGCGAGCGAGGCTCATCGTCGCTGTTATGGCTGCATTATGACGGCCTTGCCGAACCGTTCGATCCGCCACCCGAGTATCTGGAACTGTACCTCGACGAACTCGAAGATCTCCCCGACGATCAGCGGAGTCTCGATCTGATTCACGCCGCGGCGGCGGTGTCGCATCTCGATCATCTCTTCGGCCATTTCCGTCGGCAATACGAAGAACAGTGCCGCGGTGAGGAGTTGATCTGGGTTTTCACCGCTGCGGGGAGTTGCCCGGTTGGATTCGAACCCAATGGCCGCTCCCCCGCGGAAAGGATGTCCGAAGGTTACATTCATACGCCGTTAATCATCGCGTCGTCAAATGGTTCGACGAAGGAAAAGAAATCGACCCGTTCCGTAGCCTCATCAGCCCGAAGCGCCGGTACGCGTCGACAACAACTGGTGCAAACGATCGATCTGCTGCCGACTTTGTGTGAATTGTTTCACATCGAATGGGACGAACCGATCGAGGGACAAAGTCTGCTGCCGATGCTCGGCGATGCCGCGACTCCAAGTCGACCTCATCTTTTTATTCGCGACGCCGGCAAAATGGCAGGGATGCGAACGGAGACTGAGTTTCTCGTCTGCCGTGCCGCGAATGACCAGATGCTCGGTGAAGATCATTTCGGGAAGGAGATTTTGCTGTATCGAAAACCTGAAGACCGCTGGGAAGAGCACGATGTCTCTCGCATGACGCCCGAACTTACGCTGTCGCTCCTACGGCAAGTCCCCTTATGTTCCCATTGACGTGCTGCGTATAATTGCAGTTGGAGACATTCGAATGGGCCGCCTCGTGTGCACGGGTTCGTACAGGTTTATTTGAATTTCGCAGCATTACGAGTTGTCAGAAGATGGTCGTGGAAGCTAATCTACGTCCGTGGCAACTCTCACCCGTTTGTTTCGCAAAAGGGTGTTAAGTCTCCGCACGATGGCTTGAGGGGGCGAAGATTCTTCACGATAGCGTTAAATTTCTTTCCTATTCATCGGAAATAAGGATGTTCCATGTCAAATCAGGACATCGGTCAGGCGGCGGTCGAAAAGCTGGCTAAAGCTCACTCTGAAATCCGCGATCAGGTTTCTCAGGTCATCGTCGGCCAGCACGACGTGATCGAACATCTGCTCATTGCGATGTTCAGCCGAGGGCACTGTTTATTAGAAGGGGTACCCGGTCTCGCCAAGACGTTGATGGTCAGCACACTCGCGCGTTGTTTGTCGATGACATTCTCCCGGATTCAATTCACCCCCGACCTGATGCCCGCCGATATCACCGGTACCGATGTGCTACAAGAGAACCGCGAAACGGGTAAGCGCGAATTTCGGTTTTTGTTGGGGCCGCTGTTTCACAATATTGTTCTCGCGGATGAAATCAACCGCACGCCGCCCAAAACACAGGCCGCTCTGCTTGAGGCGATGCAAGAACGGCAGGTCACGGTAGGTCAAAACCGGCATCAACTCTCCGATCCGTTTTTCGTCCTGGCGACTCAGAACCCGATCGAGCAAGAGGGAACTTACCCACTTCCTGAGGCGCAGCAGGACCGTTTCATGTTCAAAGTCTTTGTGAAGTATCCCTCGTTTGAAGAAGAACGTCAGATCGCCAAGCAAACGACGTCGTTGATGGTGGATGATATCAAGCCGGTTTTATCAGGTGACGAGATTCTGGAGTTGCAGAAGATCGTGCGGCAGGTTCCGGTCACAGATCATGTTGTTGATTATGCATTGCTGCTGGTGCGTCAGACGCGCGTTTCGGAAAGCGGGACGCCTGATTTCATCAACGATTGGTTGAGTTGGGGGGCCGGCCCGCGTGCGGTCCAGTTTTTGCTTCTCGGAGGCAAAGCCCGGGCACTGCTCCACGGACGCACGTACGTTTCGACCGAAGATATCGCAGCCCTCGCGGCCCCCGTATTGAGGCACCGCGTCGTCACGAATTTTTCCGCCGAAAGCGAAGGGGTCACCCCCGATTCTGTTATTCAACGACTGCTGGCAGAAACTCCGTCTAAAGAAGGCGAGCTGACGCGTGACCCAAGATTACAGAAGATTTTTGCTGCCTGAAGAAATCTCGCGAATTGCCAAGCTCGAAGTTCGGGCACGCACCATCGTCGAGGGTTTTCTGTCGGGTCTGCATCGCAGCCCCTACTTCGGACAATCTGTCGAATTCGTGCAGCACCGAGAGTACACGCCGGGGGACGATTATCGCCGGATCGATTGGAAAGTCTGGTCGAAAACCGACAAATATTACATCAAGCAGTACGAAGAAGACACCAATCTGCGGACGACATTGTTGGTCGACGTCAGTGAGTCGATGCAGTTTGGATCGGGGTCGCTTTCCAAGTACGAATATGCGTGCACGATTGCAGCCAGCCTGACGTATCTCTTGCTGCGGCAACAGGACGCCGTCGGTATGGTCACGTTCGACGATCAGGTGCGCTCTCAGGTTCCGTTGCGAAGCAAACGCAATCACTTGCATGCGATTCTTTCGGCATTGGACTTCTCGAAGCCGCAGAAAAAGACGGACATGTACAGCATCATGGAGCAAACGGCAAAGGCACAGTCACGCCGCGGCATGATTGTGCTGATTTCCGATCTGTTTGCTCCTCGCGAAGGACTGTTTCGCGGATTGCGAATGTTGCGGCATCGGGGACACGACGTCTTAGTGTTTCACGTCCTTGACGATCAGGAACTCGACTTCAATTTCACCGGGACGACAAAATTCGAAGGGATGGAAGAATCGGGTGAACTCGTGTGTGACCCCCGCTCGCTTCGTGACGGTTATCTCGAAGCGGTCAGGAAATATCTTGAAGAAGTGCGCCGGTATTGTGCGAATCATGTCATCGATTATCAGACGATTCGCACGAGCGAACATCTGGATGCGGCGCTCGCTCACTTTATGAATCATCGCATCGGCATGCGGAGTTCGGTCAGACAGTAACGCCATCGCAAAAACCACAATAGGGCAAATCGGTAACCTCGTATGGAATCGTGGCTGGCACAGTATTTTATTCATCCCGCGATCGCGACAGGGGGGGCATTTCTGCTGTCCGCCCCGATTATCATTCATTTGATTAATCGGTTGCGATTCAAACGCGTTCGATTCGCTGCGATGGAATTTCTACTGCAAAGCGAACAGCGCAACCGGCGTCGGATTTTGATAGAGCAATTGTTGCTGCTGTTGATGCGGTTGTTGATCGTCGCCGGCATTGTGTCGCTCATTTCGCGGTTAATTCTTAATCCCGAACAGTTGTCGATATTTCAGGGGGCGAAAACCCATCACGTTGTGCTCCTCGATGACAGCGGATCGATGCGCGATCGTCTGGGCGAAACAACGGCATTTGATCTGGCCCGAAAGATGATTCAGCAGCTGATCACCGAAGGGGCACAACGACCGGAGACTCAGCAGTTTTCTCTGATACTCCTATCCGCTCCCGATGCCCCCGTCTTTGTGCAGCAGGATATTAACTCTGCCTTCGTCCAGGAATTTGAAACCCGGCTCGAAAATCTCGTATGTTCGCATCAATCCCTCGATCTGGCCGATGGCATATCGGCCTGCCGTCAATTGCTGAGCGAAGACAAAGGCATGACCAAGAACGTACATATCCTCTCCGACTTTCGCCAGCCCGATTGGCTTGACCAGAAAGCAACGACCAGTTCGCTCCAAGAACTGGATGACGCCGATGTCACGGTCAATCTGCTCAAGATCGTCCCCGAGCGCCACGCCAATCTCTCGATCACCGAATTAAGCGGAGCCCTGCAAATCGCAGCGGTCGGAATTCCTCTGCGGTTGAAAGTCGGCGTGAAGAACCACGGCGACAAAACTGTGCAAGATGTCGGCCTTTCCGTTTTGGCGGACGGCAGAAAGCTGCCATTGAGTATCGTTTTCGAAAAGCTCGAACCGGAATCGGAAGTCTCTCGTGAATTTGACGTCGTCTTTCCGACCGCCGGTGCCCATAAACTCCGCGTACAACTCGATGGTGACGCACTTGCTGAGGATAACGTCCGCTATCTCGCAATCGATGTTCATCAAACCAACCCGGTGCTGATTATCGATGGTAACGCGGTCGATGAAGAGTCGTTTTTCCTTACAACCGCATTATCTCCGGGGCCACAGACGACAGGGTACTCGGTAACGATCGAAAGTCCCGATGCATTGCGGCGAATTCCGCTCGATGGATATCAAAGCATAATTATGATCAACGTATCGGAAATTGCGCCCGATGCCGTCGCGCTTCTCGAAGATTATGTGCGCAATGGGGGGGGGCTGGGGTGGTTTCTTGGTGACGCCATCAAACCTCGGTTTTACAACGACGTGCTGTGTTGGCCTGCGTCCGGCCTGTTTCCCGTTCGGATTGAGGCGGCGCCGCAGTTGTTGTCGCGCGATGAGTTATCGAACGAGCCGGACCTGGTATTGACCGATAACCCGATTTTTTCGGTCTTTCGCGGACAGGACAATCCACTCATCGAGGGGGTCAATATCTACCGCTATTTCTCGACAATAAAGGTCGAGACACCTGTCGAAAATTCTGAAGATGTGGCGGCCGCCGATGAAAAAGCCCGTCCCGTTGTCGAAACCATCGCACGATTGCGGAACGGTGCCCCTTTGATGTTCGAACATCGCTTTGGCGCAGGACGAGTGGTGACAAGTCTGACTTCCGCCGGACCGTTACTGGGGAGCGACGACATCGAATGGAATGACTGGGCTCGCAATCCCAGTTACATCGTCGCCATGCTCGAACTGCAAAAGCGGATCGCCCGTTCGAATCGGCAATGGGAAATTCGCGATGTCGGCGAGCCGATCACCGTGACCGTCGATCCTGCTCTCTACAGCGACACGGTAGAAATCATTGGACCCGAAGCAACGGGACAACGTTTAACGCCCGTGCAGGCTTTGCCTCTCCTGACAGAACGTGATTCCTCCGAACCGGCATCATCGACACCGGTGATGTTGGAAACGCCGAGTTATGAGCAGACCGATATCCCTGGAATCTACGGCATTCGCCTGACAATGCACGGACAGAACCCTGAAGAACAATTCATCGCCTATAACTTTCCCGAACATGAGAGCGAACTGGCACTGGCAAGTAGCGGAGAAATCCGGCAAATGCTGGGGGACGGTTCCCGAGTGCAGATTCACGAGCCGGGCGACTTTCAGTGGATTCAAGGAAAGGAGGCGGGGCAGGAAGTGCGAAATGCCATCCTGATTGCTTTATTCGTGTTGCTGGCGGGAGAACAGCTTCTCGCTTGCAGACTGAGTTTTCATCCAACGGCAGGACGGCAGACTTCGACACACGCGGTGACGGGAAAGGTGGTAGCGTGATGCACGACACTTTTCCACTCGCAATCGGATTTTTACAGTCATGTGCGTCGACGTTTCGTTCGTTAATGGTGCTCGCCGCCGAACCTCAGACCACTGCCTACCGTTCGCTCGAATTCGACTGGCCCGAAACGACCGCTGAATGGTGGTTGTGGGGCGGGGGACTCGCTCTCGTGGCCGCGGTCATCTTCCGTACCTATTTTCGCGATACGCGAGAACTCCATTCCTTCTGGAGAAGCTGGTTGATGGTCTTGCGGCTTGCAGCCCTTGTGGGGCTGATCGCCGTCGCGCTGAATCCACACGAGCGGACGCAGAAGACCGCCTATCGCGAATCACGAGTTACGCTCGTTGTCGATACTTCGCTGTCGATGCGGCACGCAGCGACGGATGCCGAGGAGTCGGCGTCGGGAACTGCCGTCACCTCAGGTGCGGTCGAAGAGATCAGCCGCGCCGAAGCGATTCGTCAGGTGCTCGAGAGTTCTCCGCTGGTCGACCAATTGCGGCAGACACATCAAGTGACGCTCTATACGTTCGACCGGCAATTGACGGGACCGCATCATATCTTCCCCAGAAAAACAGCAAACGGCACAGAGGCTGCGACCCCGGCAGAAAATCTTGAAAAACCGGTTACCGTTGGTCAGGAAATTCCCGAAGATCGTGTCGATTACGTCAAATTGTTGGAACCCCGCGGCCTGGAAACACGTCTGGGAGAAGGCGTTCTCGATTTGGTTCGACAGATTGGAGGAAGCACGTTGTCCGGCGTCGTGATCTTTAGCGATGGTGTTTCGAATTCGGGGCTCGCTCCTTCCGCAGCACATGAGATGTTGCTTGAGAAGAAAATCCGACTGATCGCAATCGGGGTCGGCAGCACGGAGTCGCCCAGCAACATCCAGATCGCTCGCATCGTCGCTCCGACGGACGTACAGCTTGGTGACGGATTCGAACTCACCGGCTATATACAAGCTCAAGGCCTCACAAACCAGACCATTACGGTTGAACTCTGGACTCAGGAAGAAGGGGAAGGAGAACCGGTTCTCGTCGATAAGCAGGATGTCGTTCTTCCTGATGAAGAAGAGACACCTGCTGAAGTCACGTTTTCCCGGACCCCCACGACCGCCGGTCGATTGCATCATTCGTTGAAAATTGTGGCGAACAACAAGGTTGTCGATGCCAATGCCGCCGACGATCAGCTCGAACATACGGTTAATGTCTTCGATCGACCGCTTCGCGTTTTTCTGCTGGCAGGCGGACCGATGCGCGATTACCAGTTTGTCCGTAACATGTTGTTTCGTCATCCTTCGATCGATGTCGACGTCCATTTGCAGACCGGTACCCCCGGTATGAGCCAGGATGCAAACGATATTCTCTTTGCGTTTCCCGATCGTTCGGAGCTTTTTGAATACGACGTCATCATTGCGTTTGATCCGCAATGGACCGTCCTCACCTCAGAACAGGTCGAATCGCTGGCGCAATGGGTTTCGCTGGAAGCGGGAGGCCTCATACTTGTCGCCGGTGACGTCAACACTCCGAGTCTTGCGGCGGCTTCGGGAGAATGGGAACCGCTGCGAGACCTGTATCCGGTCGGGTTATCACCTTTGGCGGCTGAGTTGCGTGATGATGATTCCATTCAACCACGCCGCATCGAATGGACGGATGCCGGACGTGAAGCCGGGTTCTTCCAGCTCACGGATGATCCGATCACATCAGCTGCGGTATGGGAACGATTTCCGGGCATGTTTCGCAGTTATCCGAGTCATGGGCAAAAAGCAGGAGCAACCATATATGCTTTATTCCCCGACCCGAGGCTGCAAACGGAATACGGGTTTCCGGTCCTGATGGCGTCGCAATTTTACGGGGAAGGACGCATTCTCTATTTCGGGAGCGCAGAATTCTGGCTGTTGCGATCAATCGACGAAGAATATTATGACCGACTGTGGATCAAATCGATTCGCGAAGTCGGGCAGGGACGGATGCGACGAGGAACCAAACGGGGGACGTTGCTCGTCGAACGGCACGATTATGTTCTCGGCCAAACAGTTACCGTACGGGCTCGCGTTCTCGATCCGCAGTTTCAACCCCTGAAACAGGAATCCGTGACACTCGAAGTGTATGACCCGACCGGCAAACCGATGGTTCCGCCAAGGGTGCTCGCGGCGGAGATCAATCGTCCCGGCGAGTATTCCGGCAGTTTTCGTGTCGGACTTCCCGGTCGCTATCGACTTGAACTTGATATTCCCGACACCCAACAGACGGCCACTGCCGAAGTCGTTGCCATGTTGCCGCGACTTGAAGATGAAAATCTCGAACAGGATGTCAAAACGCTCAAAGATCTCGCCCAAGATACCGGCGGGCGATATTTACCGCTGAGTGATGCTGCGACGGCAATTCCCGCACTGCTTCCCGACAGCGGCGAAGAATATCTCGTTGACGAACGCCTCAAAACGCTATGGGATCGCAATTGGGTTCTGATGATTCTCGTTGGAGTTCTGATATTGGAATGGCTCTCGAGAAAACTGTTAAAACTGGCTTAGTACGGGTTTCGTAACCCGGTTGGCGACGGAATGATCTTCCTTCCGTGTGCGGTAAGCGGCTTGTCCCCCGCATGCAGAAGTCGTTTGGCGCAAAATGCGATAGGTATCGACATGACCATAACTCCTGACACGAATCAAACGACCTCAGAACGATCTGTCGTTACACGAATGAATCTTCCGGACGACATTCGCCAGTTACTTATCCGCTTGCGGTCGCAGATTCGCCGTTATCTGCTTTTGCAGGGTATCGCTTCGGTCATCATTGTGCTGGGATTGATGTTCTGGGGAATGCTGGTCCTCGATTGGGGGTATTTTCAAATCAGCCGGCTGGAATTGCCGCGTGGTTTTCGGATTGTATTGACGTTTGCCTCGATCTGCATTCTCGGTTTCTCGCTGTTTATGTGGGTGATCCTTCAGTATTTCCGACAATTGCGAAATAAGGCCCTCGTGCTGTTGCTCGAACGACGATTTCCCGAACTCGACGATCGGCTCATAACGGCGATTGAAATGACCGCCAATGATGATGCGAGCGGCTCCTCCGGAACAACACCGTTGAGTGGCTGGCTGTTGCAGCGGACCGTTGCCGATGCCAATCGACTCGCTGCTTCTCTCGATGTGCAAAATGTTTTCACGAGTCGTCCGCTCAAACGCGCGCTCGCGTGTGCTGCCATTATGGTGATGTCGTTGGTCGCACTCGGTGTGATGAATCAGCAGGCGTTCGCACGCTGGGCCAGCGGATATTGGAAACTCGAAGATGAGTATTGGCCGCGCGAGACGCAATTGCGCGTTCGCGTCTTGGCGCAACCAGGCGATCGAGTTCGAGAATTTCAAGACGGCAGGGTCAAGCATCCCCGCGGCGGGGATCTTGTTTTGGTGGTTGACGTCGTCGAATCGAAAACTCCGCCGGATCGCGTCCAGTTACGGTACCGAATGACGTCCGGCGGATCCACACGCGTCCTGATGACACGCAGCGGTGAAGATCAGTTCAAACACACCATCAGCGGGTTAATCGACGACGTCGACGTCTGGGTTACCGGCGGTGATTACACCAATCGCCGGCCTTATCACATCGAAATCGTCGATCCTCCGCGGATCGACAATTTGACGCTCCACTGCAGGTATCCGGACTATACCGGATTAAATGGTAACGATGAGCGTGACAATAAGCTCGTGTTGGGTCCGCAGATTGCAATTCCGATGGAAACCGCATTTGATCTCGTTGCCGATACGAACAAGCCGTTGATCGGATTTTCTCTTCAAACCGACCGCTGGGAACTGTCGTATCGTCGAAATGAATCGGCGAATTTCACACTGAAAAGTCCGGAAGGCGACATCGTGAAACGCATTCCTCTTGCTTCTGCCTTTCAGGCAACAATGCTCGCATCGAATGCCCGGCAGCTGCGCGTTCCTTTTTTCATGGGAGCGCAATCATCACTCAAGCTCGACGACCTCTACGGTGAGATCACGGACGCTATACCGCTCCCTCCCGAGTCGAACGTTCGCATCGAACTGGTAGATGAAGACGACATCTACAGCAGCGAACCGGCCCGGTTGATGATTCAAGGAATTCTCGACGAACCCCCCATTATTGAAGCCGAACTCCGTGGTGTGGGAACATCGGTGACGCGGATGGCGCGCATTCCGATCGCCGGACTGATAATGGATGATTACGGTCTGATGGATGCCCATTTTGAGTTTCTGGTCGATCAGGAGCAGGAATATCGAACGAGGTCGTTCCGGTCGTCTCCCGCTCCTGGAACGCTCGAATTTCGTCTGGGGCATGATTCTCCGGAACCGTGGGAACGTTTCGACGTATTGCCATTGGACCTCGCCGTCGGCCACGAATTGAGCGTGACGTTGACTGCTGTCGACGGAGACGACGTGAACGGACCGCACTCCAGCCGCAGTCAGATCTTTAAGTTCAAAATTGTCAGCCAGGAAGAGTTGATGTCGCTGCTGTATGCCAAAGAGTTGAATCTTCGACGACGTTTCGAACAGATTCATATCGAAGTGCAACAAACGAAGGCAGACCTGCAGCAGCACCGTATTCGAGCCATCGAACGGCAACAGCTCGCTTCACTTGCCGAAAAAACCGACGATCAGCGAAAGCTGATCGAAGAGATATCACTCGCACTCTCGGCATCGGCCGAAAGGGGATTACACGGTGCACGAAAGAACGCAACCGAGTCGGCATCAATCGAAGAAGCATTTCGCGATATCCGCGAAGAGTTGATCAATAATGGTGTCAATACACGACAGATTCTCGACCGGATCGACGACCGGATCCTATCTCCTCTTCACGTTATCAACACAATTGATTATCCTAACGTCGATGAAGCCATAGGTTTATACCGCCTGGCGAACGAGCGGAGCACCGATCCCGTACCGCGCATCGACGAATCGTTGGTCGCCGTTGATGAACTGCTGGTACATATGGAGTCGGTACTGAACGAAATGCAAGACCTGCTGGAATATCACGAAGCTGTCGAACTTCTCAAGAAAATCATCCATCAACAGGAAGAACTCGTCGAAAAAACCAAGTCCGAACGGAAACGAAGTCTGCTGGAAGGCCTCAAATCGAAATCGGACAAATGACCGGAGTGCCGATTATTTTTGGCACGGCGTTTCCCAAAAGTGGATTGATTTTTCACATATTCGTCACTGATTCGGTATAATAAAATAGGTCGTTTATATTAATGCAATCGTGGTGTACAAGTCGTTTCAACACTTGGTTGAGAGCGGCTTTTCGGGACCAGTCTGGCGCATATTCGATTATCTGCCGGGGTATGATGTTCGGGTTGATATTTCCGAAGCAGTAGCGAGTCGTGTTTAGTGAGCTGAGGAGTACAAATGATGTCGGTATCGCATCGTCCGCGGTTGGGCCACTACCTTTCAGTCCTCGTCGCCACGGTCATCGCCATGATGGTGATTTCGTCTCCGGTACGTGTCTCGCTGTCGCAAGACCGGGAGGCCGACGTTAACCGCCCGGCGGAGGGTTCTTCAGCCGACACGGCACCATCGAAGGAGAAAGACGATCCGCTTTCGACTCGACAAGACGCACTGGCCATCCAGTACGACCGTTTCGAGAAAACGCTTCAAGAACTCTCGGACTACATGAAATCGACAGATCCGGCGAGGGCCGATCTCTTGATACGTGCATTCGGACAAAGCAAGAAAGACCAGGTAGCCTTGCAGATGCATGAACTGGTGCGTCTGCTGAATGATGAGCAGCTTGGCGATGCACTGGAACGACAGACTCAGCTTGTCGAACAACTACATGGTCTGCTGGGTCTGCTCCAAAGTGAAGATCGACTCAGCGAAATCGAAGAGGAAAAGAAACGCCTGCAGGATCTGCTCAAAGACGTCAACAAGATCATCAGTCAGGAAAAAGGGGTGCGCTCACGTACCGAACGTGGCGAAGAGATGAAAGGGCTCTCCGACAAGCAGAGAAAAGTCGCCGAGAATGCGAAAGAACTGAGCGACAAAATCAGTGAACAGGATGCCGAGAAGAACCGCCGTGCATCCAACGGGCAGAAATCGTCTGAAGAAAGTGAAGACCCGTCCGAGAGTCGCGATGCGGAATCAGAAGATGGAGAGTCGAAAGACGCTAACGGTGAGAAATCGGACGGTGAGAAGTCCGATGACAAGGAGGGTGACGGGGATAAAAAAGACGATGGCGATAAAGATAAAAAGGATGACGGTAGCGAGGAAGGCGAATCTGAGTCGAAGGACGGCAAAGGAAAGCCCTCCGACAAAAATGGAGAACCAAAAGAAGGCCAATCGTCAGAGGGTGAGCCGTCCGACAGCGAGCCGTCTGAGGGAGAACCCTCTGAAAGTCAGCCCTCTCAGGGTCAGCCGTCCAAAGGAAAGCCGGGTCAGTCACAGCCAAGCCCATCGCAGGACCAACAGCAACAACAAACTCCCGGACGTGAAGAAATCGAGCAGGCACGTCAGGAGATGGAAAAAGCGATTGAAGAACTCGAAAAGCAGGCTCGCGACAAAGCGTCCGGGCACCAGGATGAAGCATTGCGAAAACTGGCCGAGGCGAAAGCCAGACTCGAAGAAATTCTGCGTCAACTGCGAGAGGAAGAGCGTGAACTCGCACTGCGGGATCTCGAAGCCCGATTCCAACGAATGCTCGCCCTGCAAACCGCAGTTTACACCGGAACGGTCGCTCTGCACAAAAATGTCAGCGAAGAGCAATCCGCACGCCATCACACGCGATCGATCAAACTCGCTCGCGATGAAGATGCGATCATTCTTGAAGCCGAAAAAGCTCTGACGCTCCTCCGCGATGAAGGGACGTCCGTTGCCTTTCCAGAAGCGGTCGAACAGATTCGCGACGATATGTCGCTCGTCTCCCGCCGGCTGGGACGGGCGCAAACGGACGATCAGACCATTGGGTATGAAGAAGATATTATCGCCGCGCTGAAAGAAATGATCGAAGCCTTGCAGAACGAAATCGAAAAAGCGAAAGAGCAAAAGCAACAACAGCAACAGAACCAACAAAGTCAGCCCCAGGACAATTCACTTGTGGAAAAGATCGCCGAGATGAAAATGCTGCGGTCGTTACAACTACGCATCAATCGCCGTACAAAAGACCTCGGCAAACTCAGCCAGGAGGAGCAAGCCTCCGATCCCGACATCATCGATCAGCTCAGGCAACTTTCGCGTCGCCAGGCTCGATTGCAACAAGCCACCCATGACATCGTCACAGGGAAAAACAAATGAAGAGTCGTCAGAATCCTGTTTCTCATCAGATCGTTGTCGGCTTTGTTGTTGCCGTAACTGTGTCGATCGCATCGTTCCCTCTGATCGGGGCGGACGGTAAAAAGGGGAGTGAGAAAGCTGCGTCTTTGGTGTACTCGCCGATGACGCCGGTTCGATTACAGTCGGTGTTGACAGAGTGGGTTGCTCAACATTCGGCGATCTCGGATGAGACCCGTGAATCGCTCAACTTGGTCTGGCAGACGATCACGCCAGAGACTGCTCCACATGATCTGTTAGAGCGAACGCTCGACAGCTTTCGTCTCTTGGACCAGGCTGCTGTCGACTCGCTCAACATTGCCAGCGTGGCGACGGTTATCGACACGAATGAATTATTCGCAACCGCGATTTCACCGGGGGCAGGAGACCCGTTCTACCAGGCCAATCTCAGGGCTGCGGTTGCCGAACGACTGGCGCAGCGACGGTTGTTTGAAGAAGCCCTTGAAATCATTGCTCCCGTCGACACCGCTCAACTGGTCGACCCGGCGGCATTTCTATTCTATAAGGCGGTTTGCGAACATGCACTGTTGCTGCAGGAACCGGGGCTCAAAACACTCGATCTTCTGATCAATCATACCGAGGGGCTCCCCGTTCGTTTCGAAGTCCTTGCCAAACTCATGCAGGACGATCTCAAGCAGATCAAGCCAAAAACGCTCGGAGAGGTCGCCAGGCAGATGGACGATGTCGAACGCCGGCTTGAATTCGGACGATCGGGCAAGAAGGTGCAAAAAGTCGAAGACGACATCATTGCCACCCTTGATGAGATCATAAAAAAAATGGAGGAACAGCAGCAGCAACAATCAGGGGGGGGGGGCTCCGGACAGGGAAACGGCCAGAACCAATCCTCGAATCCGGCACAAGACAGCATGATCAAAGGCTCGACAGCACCGGGCGAAATCGATAAGAAGAATGTCAAAAAGTCGGGATCCTGGGGTGAACTCCCGCCGAAGCAAGAGACCGAAGCCAAGAACCTTATTAATCGAAACTTCCCCGCGAACTATCGACAGGCGATCGAAGAGTACTTCAAGAAACTTGCCGGGCGGAAGGCTCCTTCCAATCGCTAATTCTGTCGATGATGAACATGGCGCGAGATTCATAGGAAGCCGGATATGCAATTCATCGGATCGATGATTCTCAGTTGGATTTTCGCCGCCGTTCCGGTCTCCGTCTCGCCGCTGGATGGCACTCCGCTTGCCGGTGAGTTTGTTTCCGGCACACGCGAGACATTACAGTTTAAGGTCGACGGCGAATCGCGATCGATGCCGACGAAAGATATCCTCGAAGTCAAAGTCACTGGCCCTGCTGAACCCGCGTCTGAAAAACTGGTCACCGAGATCGGACTGACGGATGGCAGTCATCTTGCCTTTTCAGCATTGCAGTCGTCACGCGAGGCGGTCACTCTCGAAAACCCGGCGTTCGGTTCGCTGACATTTCCCTTAAAGTCGGTCGCCAGCCTGCGATTTGCCCCGCTTTCTGTGAAATTCACCGAGACCTGGAATTCCCTCCGTGAACGGGATCTTCGCCAGGATTTACTGGTCCTCGAGAAAGATGACATTCTTGATTTCCATGAAGGGGTTATCTCGTCGATCGATGATCAGTCCATCGTCTTTTTACTTGATGGCGAAGATGTCACGCTTCCTCGTAATAAAGTCTTCGGAGTGATCTATTACCGCAAGACGACAACACCCCCGGCGAAATTTTGCGATGTCCGCCTGCAAAACGGCGATCAGATCGCCGTTAAAGATCTGATCGCCGATGCCGAAATGGTGAATGTCATTCTCTCGTCCGGGGCGCAGGCCAATCTTCCCTGGACTGCGGTTCAAAGTCTGGATTACAGCCTCGGCAAAGTGTTGTATCTCTCTGCGATCGAACCGCGCGATGTGAAATATACGCCATTTTTCGACATCATCTGGGAATACACACGCGACAGAAACCTTGACGGACAAAAATTGCAATTGGGAAATACGGTCTACGAGCGCGGACTTTGCCTGCACTCCAGAACGGCAATTCGTTATCGCATTGGTAGAGACTATCGCCGTTTCCGTGCGGTGATGGGCATCGACCGCGGTGTCAGTCCTCTCGGTCACGTTCATGTTACGATTCGTGGCGATGAAAAAATTCTGCTCGAAACCGTCGTTCGAGGAGATGATCCCCCGCGACCGCTTGATATCGATGTCACAGGGGTTCGCGATCTCGAAATCGTTGTTGATTTTGGGGAAGACCTCGACATCGCCGATCATCTCACGCTGGCCGATGCATTAATCATTAAGTGACGACCCCGAATCTCATTCTTCGAAATAGAGAATTTATGAAAATCCAAGACTTGATTTTCTTCCTCGCCGCGGCTGTTGCCGTGTTAGAACCCTTGCGAGTGTTCGCGGTCGATCCCGCTGTCAAGGAAGCGGAAACGAAGCGTGTTGAGTTGTTGAGTTCCATTGCTCCTTCCGTTGTTGCCGTATTCGGTCAAACGGGGCAGGGGGGGGGATCGGGCGTGTTGATTTCAGCCGACGGTTACGCGTTGTCGAACTTTCACGTCACTTCCAGCGTCGGTGATTTCATGCTTTGCGGCCTGAATGACGGAAACTTATATGACGCTGTCATCGTGGGAATCGATCCCACCGGAGATGTGGCACTGATAAAGCTTCTTGGTCGCGACGATTTTCCACATGCCGTGCTGGGTGACAGTGACGCGGTTCAAGTGGGCGATTGGGTTTACGTCATTGGTAATCCCTTTTTGCTGGCAACGGACTTTCATCCCACGGTCACATACGGCATCGTCAGCGGCGTACACAGGTATCAGTACCCGGCAGGGACGTTCCTGGAATATGCCGACTGTCTTCAGGTCGACGCTTCAATCAACCCTGGTAATTCCGGAGGGCCACTCTTCAATGCGAATGGGGAACTCATAGGCATTAACGGTCGGGCGTCGTTTGAAAAGCGGGGCCGTGTGAACATTGGGGCGGGATACGCAATCTCAATCAATCAGATTAAACATTTTATGGATCATTTGCGCAGCGGCCGCATCGTCGACCATGCGACACTGGGTGCGGTCGTATCGTCTCGATCAGACGGGGCTGTTGTGGTCTCGAATATCATGGAAGAATCCGAAGCCTTTCGCCGCGGATTACTCGAGGGGGACGAAATCGTATCGTTTGCCGGCAGGTCCATTCGCAGTGTCAATCAGTTTAAGAATATCCTGGGGATTTATCCCAAGGGATGGAAACTTCCCCTCGTTTATCGCCGGGACGAAGAAAAACACGAAATCTACGTCCGTTTGCGGGCGCTGCATCAAGAAGCCGAACTGTTATCGCAAGGGGGGAATGCCCCCCCTCAACCGATGCCCGAACCCGATCCAGAAGAAAAACCGGAACAGGAGCAGGACGGCCAAGGTCCGAAAAAAGGAGAACCGCGAAGGCCGCAGATTCCGATTCCGGCTCATGGTGCTGCCGCTGCAAAAGTTCCAGAAAAATATCGTCACCTGCTGGTTAAGAAATCGGGATTTGCGAATTACTATTTCAATCAACTGGAGCAGACGCGAATTCTCGGATGGCTGGATTCGCTGGGCAATTATGCGAATGCCGAGGGGACATGGAATCTCACCGGGCGAACCGACCGCGATCAGGCGTTTGATCTCACCATGGCACCGCAAGGTGTCGGATTGGAATTGGGTGAGCAAGTCTTCGTACAAACATTGGACGATGTACAGTTCAACGACGAACCCCCCGATACGGGAGGATTTCTTATTGCGCTTCATCAACTCAAACAGATGTTAGTCCGTCATGAGGAAGGTTTTGCTGAACTGTATTATCTCGGGAGTGAGCCGCTCGATGGTTTCGGCCCTCAGGTCGACGTTTTAGCGACGACATTCGAAGGTCTCGAATCGTTCTGGTACTTCCGCAAGTCGGATGGTCGGTTCGTTGGTTTCAATTCGAGTCTTGACGAACAGACTGACGATTGCGAAGTTCGTTTTTTGAGTTGGGAAAACTGGCAGGGACGTCAATTTCCCAAAGATTTTCAGGTTCGTACTGCCGCTCGTGACTTTGCCGTATTTCATGTTGAAAAGTTTGCGATAGCACCTCCGATCGCTCCCGCCGACTGAAGATCGTTTTTCTGTCAACACCCGAATTCATCCTGACTTCTGAGTAACTGATCTATGAAAACAGAATTCCCCGCTCAGTATGTCGACTGTGAGCGACGAATAGCATCACGGCGTCTTTCACGGCTGGCGGCGTTCGTGATTGTTTGTGGGATGGTATTACAATATTCGGCCGAGTTATTTGCCGAATCGACACGTTCGACTATCGATCATGTCTTGCCTCGAATGGTCAAGATTTTTGGATCCGGCAAAGGTTTCAAGGGTTTCTATGCCTATAGCACCGGCTTTCTGGTGAGTCCTGAAGGGCATATCGCGACGGTTTGGAGTTACGTGCTCGACAGCGACCAGGTTACCGTCGTACTCAACGATGGACGGCGATTTTCTGCATCGGTCGTAGGAGCCGAACCTCCCCTTGATCTGGCGGTCATCAAAATCGATTCTGAAGGGCTCCAACTTCCGTACTTCGATTTGAATGAGGTCGAGGAGGCCGATCTGGGAACTCGTGTGCTCGCTTTCAGCAATATGTTCAAGGTTGCAACTGGAGATGAACCGGTGTCTGTAATGCACGGTGTGATCGCAGCCAGAACAAATCTTTCGGCCCGTCGCGGACGTTTTCAGACACCCTATACCGGTCCTGTTTACATTCTCGATGCGGTTACGAATAATCCGGGTGCGGGAGGTGGCGTGATCGCATCCCGCAGTGGAAATCTGCTGGCGATGATCGGTAAGGAACTCAAAAATACCGACAGCAACACATGGTTGAATTATGCGGTGCCCATCACAGAGCTTCGCGTTTCGATCGATCAGATCATTACAGGCATATTTGACACTCCCGAATCCGAAGATCAAGAAATGTCGATCGCCGAAGAAATGTATCGTCCTGAGATGTGGGGAATGGTTCTTGTTCCCGACGTTGTCTTTCGCACACCGGCATATATCGATGCCGTTCGTCCCGGCACTCCGGCAGAAACGGCGGGGCTGCGGCCCGATGATTTAATTTTGTTTGTGAACGATAAGCTGGTTTCCTCCTGTCGGGCATTTCGCGAGGCGATTAATCGTCAGGAAGAAGGAGATACGATGAAAGTCGTCGTGCGCCGAGGCGATCAACTCATCGCCGTCGAGTTCTTCGTCCCTTCGCCGGAGGAGAGATGATGAGAATTGCTCACCCGATGATCATGCGATCGAAGTGCAGAATGTCTATCGTGTCCGCGATGCTTATAGTGACGTCGGCATGGAATCTGTCAGCATCATTACATGCTCAGGATTTTGAGAGCGATCTCGAAGATATGGAGGAACGAGCGTTTCAAGCCGCTGCCGCGATGGCTCAGCCATCAATGGTTCGCATTGAAACGGTCGGGGGGATTGAAGTCGTCGATAACATTCTGACGCCGACAGGGCCGACGACCGGTGTCGTTGCTTCCGCCGATGGTTATGTGCTCTCCAGTGCTTTCAATTTCATCTCCAAACCGGCGTCCATTGTTGTTACCACCTACGAAGGACGCAAATTCCCGGCGCGACTGATTGCCAACGATCACCTTCGGATGTTGTCGTTATTAAAAATTGAAGCCCAGGGTTTGATTCCGCTTACACCGGCTGATGAAGTTTCATTTCGACCGGGACGCTGGGCCATTGCACTCGGATGGACTTACGATGCTGAAAGCCCCAATCTTTCGGTCGGCATCATCAGTGCCGTCCGCCGTGTCTGGGGAAAAGCCATTCAGACTGACGCAAAAATTTCTCCGGTCAATTATGGTGGTCCGCTTGTCGATTTGGCCGGGCATGCCTTGGGGATTCTCGTTCCTTTATCGCCCGAAGGAAATTCCGCAACGAGCGGTGTGGAATGGTACGATTCAGGAATCGGGTTTGCCATACCGATTCGTGATGCACTCGATGCTGCCAACCGGATGAAAGCCGGAGCGGATTTGCATGTCGGGCTCATGGGAATTTCATTTTCGCGTGACGGCGGAGTCGCAGGGAAACCCGAAATCGATCGCGTACAATATGGCTCCCCGGCCCAACAGGCGGGACTGATAGAACATGACCTCATCACTGCCATCGAGGATGTGGCCGTACAACGAATCGCAGATGTACGTCAACAGTTGGGAACAAAGTATGCCGACGATGAAATCGCAATTGCAGTTCGCCGAGGCGACCAATCGTTGACAGTGAAGGTGCATCTTGTCGCCGAACTTTTGCCGTACGAATCGGGTTATCTGGGAATTCTGCCATTGCAGGCGACTGTGAATGATGCCGGTGTATCGATCCGTTATGTCTTTCCGGAAAGTCCTGCAAGTCAAGCGGGACTCGAACGACGGGACCGCATCGTTCAATTTCAGGATCAACCGGTTAAGGACTTTTCACAGTTGCAAGACCTGGTAAGTCGCACCCTGCCTAATGATAAGATCACACTGACGATCGTACGCGAGAAGAAGAACATCAAATTCGAACTTCAATTGGCGAGCATTCCGAATGAGTTTCCGCCGGTTGATCTGCCGACGCGTACTTCCCTCGCATCTGTTATCGAAAAGAAGACACCGAAAGACGAGAACGTGGCAGCGGTCGAGCCGACGGGGCGTTTGAACGAAACGCTTCCGGGGCGTGAAGATAGCTACTGGGCGTATATCCCTGGAGATTATGATCCTCGCGATTCCTACGGTCTTGTCGTCTGGATCCATCCGCAAGGAGACACACACGAAGCGATTTTTCTTGAACGCTGCAAGTCAATTTGCGACACGCGCCGGTTGATTTTGCTCGGCCCGAAATCTGAACGTGTCGAATGGTCTCCGGAGCACGTCGATTTCGTGAAAGAGGCGATCGACGAGATCACACGCAGGTACAACGTCGATCCTTATCGTAAAGTCATTTTGAGTTACCGTGGAGCAGGTGGCTTCGCACAGTTTCTTGTGAATAAAGAGCAATCGCTCTTCGCTGGTGTAGCGATGTGGGAGTCTCCGTTATTGATCCCCCCTCCCGATCACGAGCCCGACCATCACTGGCAATGGTACTTGGGATGCCACGCTGAATATCCCATGCGGACCGCAATCGAGAAGTCGACCGAGAAACTGCGTGAGATGAAGTATCCAGCGGCACTCTCCATTTGGTCCGGCAACGCTGACGAGTTTCCACTCCAGGACAATGTCGAAGAACTCGCCCGCTGGATCGATGCTCTTGACCGTTTGTAATCTTGCCGTCGTTTTTGTCGTACATTCTCTACGAGCCGTTTTGTAACCCTTTGGACGACGAGTATTTCAGGACTTTATGGACGTCGATTTGGTCGCCAACCGGGTTATGAAGCCCGGTCTAATTTCTTTCGGTATCATCGCAGCACACAATTCACGTCAAGGACGACGGACTGATGTCTGACCCGTACATCGATGCGATCATTCTCGGTATCGTGCAGGGAATCGCCGAATTTCTGCCGATCAGTTCTTCGGGACACCTCGTCATCGTTGAAACCCTTTTGGGAATGAAAGCCGAAGCTAACCTTCTGCTTGATGTCATGCTGCACGTTGGTACGCTCGGTTCGATACTCGTAGTTTACCGCAATGATATTTTTGCACTGCGGCATCAGCCGAGATTAATTACGGCGATTATTGCGGGGACGGTTCCTGCCGTTATCATCGGATTGTCACTGAAGGATTTTTTTGAGCGGGCATTCAGCAGTCCATTGTTGGTTGGCATCTGTTTGCTGGTCACGGCTGCCCTTCTTCTTGTAGGGCAACGGGTTGAAAAGACTCAACGTCAGCTCAAAACGCTCGATATTAAACGTGCTATAGGTATCGGGCTGTTTCAGGCATTCGCAATCTTGCCGGGAATTTCTCGATCGGGAAGCACGATCGCCGGAGGGATGGTATTAGGACTCGATCGCATCTCAGCGGCGACATTTTCGTTCTTACTCGCCATTCCGGTCATTGGTGGTGCAGCAGTGCTGACGCTAAAAGACGTGTTCGAATCGACTGCGGTCACCACATCGGGATCGGTTGCGCAAACGCCGATTCCCTGGGGGCCGATTCTGACAGGAACCCTCGTCTCGTTCATCGTTGGCTGGATGTCGCTGCGCACGCTTTTGCGGCTGATTACGCAACGACGACTGCATTGGTTTGCTGCCTATTGTACTTGCGCAGGCCTTGCCGTTATCGTGTGGCAGCTGAGTTTGTGAAATAAAGGTTACGTTGCCGCGCGTGCAATTGGTGTTCGCGGGGTGGTACGCCATTGTTTCCACGAACGATAGACGACATACACCAGCAGGCCGAACCCAATAATGCTTGCCTTAAGAAACAGCCACCAGATCAATGTCAGGGAGATAGCAAATACCGGAACCGGCACTCCCGATCGGGTTAAATTGATCCAAGACGTCAGCTTACGCAGTACAAACCAGGTGAGTCCAAACGAAAAAGATGCCAGGAGGCCGAAATACCAACGTGTATTGATCCACCACAAGGCGATGTTGGATTTTGTTTCGGCACCGTTCCATTCCCCTTGAACGATGTCGACGTCAGAGACTTGTTGACGTCGAAAGGCCGTGGAGATCCATAATGATTCTGCGGTTGTGTCAACTTTCGTTTCTGCCGAAAGTTCTTCTTGATACGTTTCTTGCAGCGATTGCCATCGCGCAAACAATTCGGGTTGTTGTGTTAGCAGGCGTGGGGCTTCGTGCTCTAAAACGTTTAAAAAACGGAGTTCCTGAATCAGGTTTCGTCGCAGGCGTTCGTTGCTTTCCTGTCGATTGTCGGAGAACTTCGCAATCTGGTTTGAAAGACGTTCTGCCATGTCGAGATGATACTCCCATTCATTTCTGGGAGTTATCCCGGAAACAGCAAGGCGTCGTTGTCGGAGGGATGTCACGATCTCGACAAAATTATGGTCTGGCGTGTACTCCTTGACTTGCGGAAGTTCAATTGTGGTGTTGAGAAGAATATGCTGTGCCGTTTCGAAAGGTCGCTCCCAGATCAGGTCGACCATATTCATTGGTCCGGATGAATTCGTAGTGCCTAAGGGGATGGCAAGTTCTCGCTGATCGGTGACAGTCGACGTTATTGTTGTTCCGTTCAGCAGGACTGCGATCAGCTGCATACCAGTAGGAATATCAATCTTGAGCACGCGCCCCGGTGCCGATTCCACACAAATTTCGCTTCTCCCCTGCCAACCCATTGAGGCATCAAATCGGCATTCCGAACGTATCCACGGTACGGTCAGTCGTGCCTGCGGATTGTGCGGCGTCGCGGGAGTGAGTATCCACTCGCCTCGTGGTTTATGATATAAGCGAGCAACGTTACCAGAGAAATACAGATCTATTCCGGGCTGAGTCCAAAGTGGAATTTCTTCCGGAACCTGGCGTTCTCCTCCCTCCTTCGGTCTCATCACGTCACGCGGCGAGATCATCAGCCAACGCTCGATAACGTCGCCTCCTATGAGTTGTGCGTCCGGAACGGTCCACGAACCTTCCCCTTTGATCGTCCATTCTCCTTCCACAATCAGCACATGCCCCGTGGGATTTGCCGCATCAGGTTTGAACGTGATCGTCCGCTTCTGGCCCGTTGCGTCATCAGAATCAAGATTGGCTTCATTTCCCGAGAGGATCTTGGCCGTTGTTAACTCGGGAGGAAGTTCAATGCGAATAATGGCATTGGAATCGTGGAACTGTTCAACATGCCAGAGCATGCGCACGAACCACGTTTTCCCTGTTTTTGGCTTGATTGCTACGAAATGAGACAGTTCCGGCGAACGACTCGACTCGACCGAACTGCGAATCGACTGCCTGGTTGTCGGTTGATTGTCGGAAAAATGGCTTTCAGGCTGACGGATAAACCGACCCAATGTTTTCCAATCGGCATCGTTCGGTGCGACATCCTGTTCGGCGGGGAAGGGCTCCCACAAATTCTTCGGCACGAGTTCTACTCGCACCGACTTGTCGTATCGAATTGCTACCGAGGCTCGATCCATCTCATCGGCCTGATAATACACAGGTGGAAGCGGCATTTCCTCCCCGATAATTGCCGGTATAAATCCTCGCAACGTAATGAACTGAGTCGATGATGTCAGATCTTTCAAAATCAGTTTCAATCGATCATTGTATCGGATGGAATGAGAAAGTCGCTCGGCATCATCCTGTTTGACCGAGATTTCTTCGAGCTGAATGGACGAATCGAGTACGATTTCATGCACGAGAGCGGGGGTCTGCGACGTCTCGACTTCGATTGTTGCTTCCCAGAACACGCGCTGACGAGTGAATCTGAAAATTTCGTCCTGCCGCGCCTTTCGCACGCTGCGTAGTGGGCGCAGTTCAAAGGCGATTCGACTCTCGGGTGCAAACGAAGAGATTTGGGAGGCCCTCCGTGCTTCTCCTTCGATACCCCATATTTTGTAAAAGTCGGCAGCCGGGATCTCTCGGAGAATCATCTGCTCATCCGTTGACGAGAGGAGTTCGTAACCGGGGCGTCCGGTAACACCGACTTGAACGTCATCAAATTCCACTGCCATATTCGCATCGGCGCTGCGACCAAGCCAGGAGAGTGGGGCAATGGATATCCTTCCGCTGCCGTCGGCCGTTACGGGCGAAAGCCAGTCGACCTCGAGCACGAAATCTTCGGCCACTGGCTCTGAAAGTTCGATCAATAGTTGTCGCCCACCATTGGGAGTCGAATACAGTTCAAATGCCGACAGGTTTTCTCCGGTAATGTTGTTAATGACCACGCCGTCTGGGATATTCCACAATACGTCTTGAACCACGCCGTTGTGCATCCGATGATGTATGCGGCTTTGTCCGCGAACAATTGTCGGCGCGAATTCGAGCAGACTCTGGTGTAATACATTCAATTCAATCGGAACGGGTTTCTGCTGTTGCAAACGCCATGAAACATCCAATTGATGCTGACGGCCAAGTTGTGCAATAAACTCATTGGAATTCGACGAGTCGTTTCTGAGGTACCGTTGTTTGCCATTAACGTGTATTTCCAACGGCATTTGTGAAAAAAAGAGGCAAAGCTGACTTTGTGAGACGGGAGGAATTTCCAGATGAAACGTTTCACCATCATTATGGGATTTAACGACCGGATGCAGGAACAAGGTGACTTCTCGAAATTGAATATCGCCGAATTTTCTTTTCGAGGTGTGATCGGTTTTGTCATCAATCGTGGCATCTTCCGGGAGAGGAGGAGGCAATGGACTGGTGGGTAGCGTTTCCAACTCAATTGTAAAGCCGGCTCGATTGGGAACGGCAAGAATCGTATGAGGCTTTCCGTCGACGATGCAGGCCGAATCGCGTGCCAGATTGGCATTCCCGATTGGTAATTCGACGACAGTCGTCGGACGTTCTGAATTGGCGAAAACGGCCAGTAGAAATTTTGCCTCAATCAGTAGATTTTCTTGTACATTCCATCGACCAGTATATTTCGCCGACGTGATCACATAGTCGACTGTGTCGGACTGCAGCAGCTTGGATAACTCTGCAAATTGCTTTGCGTGATCGGATCGGAGATAGACCAGATCGCCTTGCTCTCTCCCTCCCTCCTCTAGAGAAAAAGGGATCAGCACGTCCCAGGTTGACGCAGGCCCGTACTCAGACGGCTGGGGTGATACCACCGCATCCGCTCTGCGACCGTTCGACGAAGGAACAGTGACGGTAGATTCCGTTTGCGCAGTCGACCTCGCTGTCAGACTCAAAACGATGAGAACCATCAGAGCGATATGGCTTGGTGTACTATTCTTTGGGTCGATCATAGGTTGGGTCAGATCAGAGTCATCTGCCGAAACCGACTGGGGAACATCACTTTGGAAAAACCACAACTTTTTCATCCAGTTGCTCGGGGCAAGTGCGATCATAAGGGAACCAAACGTGATCCCTCCCAGAGGGAGAGTGAACGGTTCTGGTGCAAACCAAACGGCGGCAAGCAGAAGCGACCACCATGTGATACCAGAAAAAGCGGTAATAGATCGCGGGGAGTAAATCCGTACTGCTCCTCCCATTAACAATGTACAACTCAATGCACACCAACCGATCCAGGTCAGGCGATTTTCGTTCCAAACAACGATCGTTAGAGCGGAAGGAATGCTCTGTCCTTGTAAATTCAAATGTTGCCAAGAGTCGCCTTGCGACTCTGTTGTACGATTGACAATGTTTCGCAACCTTTGATACATCTTGCGCCAACCGCTGACGCGGAAGGGATCGAATCGATGTTGTGTCTCGCTTCTGCTGATTGGACCGAAAAAGCGAGCATTCCAATCAAAGGATTCAGCGGCCATTGTGTTCAGGCCAGGAGAAGCCGAATCGATGCGATATCCGTCAGGCAACTGAATTTCCCAATGGAATTGGACTACCGGAATGTCAACGCGAGGGAGCGGAATTTGCTCTCGGTTCCAGAGCCAGACGGCCTTGGCCGGTTCCTGATACTCAATTTCAATTTGAGAGGAAGGAGATCTCGCAGCCAATGTCTCAACGGTCGCGAGGCTCAATGAAACGACATGCTGTACGCCGCGGTACTGTGGATGAACTTCCTGACCATTGACTCGCGTCGCGATCCAGTTGACATGAGGGGGAAGTTCGTAGACGAACTCAACCGACTGTACGTCCCCCAGTAGATCAAATCGCACTCGGTGGTGATTTTCTCCGGTCCCATCGGCGAAGATCTGTGACTGCAGATTGACGACCGTTGCGGGAGTCACCTGTCCGCTCGCTAATTCCGGCTTGATCCGCATTTCAAACGTTTCGGAGCTGCTTTCATATTCCCATTGAAGAACTTTTGTCGAAGAATCAGAGTTTTGATCGGTGGAAACAACATCCTGACTCTGTAGAGGACGTGCCGACGTAATCGATTCGAGTTTGACGCCTCTTGTATTGTCCAATAATTCGATCGTTCCTCGAAACGATCGGGATTGAGGTAAAAACACGAGTTGCCCCAGAGTTTGACCCGCGTGATAGCGCACGCGCTGTGCGCGCAGGCGAACCGGTTCTTGTGTCGCTATGGGGAGACGGATTTCCCATAATTCACCATTCGCCGGAAGATTCCAGTTTTGGTGTCGTTCTTCCGGCAATCGTTGAGCACTGACCGGAATGACGCGATCGGACAATTGCTCCCAGGTGAATTCCGGTCCTGTTCCTGTCACGTATACGAGAATTCGATCGATAGGTTGCGAGACGGGTTCAACGAAAATGAAAAAGCGTTCGATCAGACGATCGGAAAGAAAGTCGTACTCGACCGTTGCTGTCCCCGTCAGACCTTGACGAAAATGAGGATACTCGAGAAACGTACCTTCACTGCTAATTTGCGACGTCACGAACCACAACGACGGCTCCGTACTTGCAATAAGTGATTGATACAAAAGCGACGTCGACCAGGTCTTGTTTAATGCCTCGGCCGACGTCTGTTGCACACCGTCTGCCAATTGCTCGTGAGGAGACTCGTTTCCTGGAGACTGTATTGCATAGACGGTCTCAGAAACCTGGCACTGTTGTGGTTCGAGATACGGGAATCTCAGAAGATCATCCGCCGTTCCCTGAGTCTGTTTAGCACGTAGCTTGAACGAAAGCGGATGTTCCGCATCAATGGCTTTGGCCACATCAACGATGAGCCATTGGGACTCTGACGTCGCCGGTTCGACCGTCCATTTCAGGATTTGGCCGACACCTGTTTGAGGTCCGAGCAGTTGAACTTCGGCGATATCCCAGTGAATCGGCAAGAGACTCCGGATCTGGTAGGTCGATCCTGAGCGACTGCGCAGCGACATCTCCGCATTCCATGTCCAGGTGGACGATTCGTAAGCTAGATGATGCAGGATCTGTGATGTCAGCTGAACAGCAGGAAACGCGATCTGAATCGCGATCTCCGTTGATGGATTGTTCTGCAAGAGTTCATATGTGGTACCAGATGCCGTACTGGAGGACGTTTTCTGCAGTCGACAGCCTTGCGTATGAATTTCGTTTAACTGAAGAGGAGGTTCAATCGTTAATTGAATATTCCCTTGGAGAAACAATCCAGGAGCCCGGATCATCGGAAGTCTCCATTCCTGGTCGACGACCGCTTCGGTAAAGCTGTTGATGCGAATCTGTCGCAAGGGACCGCTTACGGGATCGGGAAGCTCAATGGTCAACAGGTTTTCGTTCGATTCGAATTCGCTCGAAAGAGTCCATGAAATCGACGAATCGTTTCCATAGGAAACCGAATAAACGTCGACTTCTGAGGGAATGGGAACTTGAATGCGGTCAACGGGTTCACTGGTTGTTTCAACGTTTAGATCCGTAACAATTTCTGCTCCTTCTGGACGGATGAGATAGGATGTTTGCTGTCGAATCATCCATGGTGGTTGAACAACGGGGGCAGGTAATATCTCGTGCACATTCAGAAGGCAATACGACTCTTGTCCCAGATTGACTTGCCATTGATTCCAACCGATCTGGTCTACAGTCGTGGGCCCGGTGACTTCTCCTGCCGAGCTGTCAAGCTTCACACCTTCGGGCAAGAGAATTTGCAGAGTGGAACTGGTGGCTGAG
Source organism: Planctomycetota bacterium (assembly GCA_027618475.1). GTDB lineage: Bacteria > Planctomycetota > Planctomycetia > Planctomycetales > Planctomycetaceae > JAQCEJ01. Next base: position 81,019 of record JAQCEJ010000011.1, read on the forward strand.
GGGATCCGCAATTCGAATTCAACAGAATGTCGCCGTACGCGCCCGTCAAGACTCCAGGAAAACTCCGCAGTTGTTTTATCATCGTCGATAAGCAAGATGTTTCGACCGGAGGACGTGGTGCCCCACGCGCTATTCGTTCCGTTCGAACGAAAGTCGGAAATGGCCAACCCCAACGGTTCCACATGAATGACCTGAGTCTCGCGCTGACGACGATGGATAAGCCATTGTCCCTGGCCAGATTGGAGTGCTTTTTTAGAAAAAACAGCCGAATACGTGGCATGCTCGATCCAGGCGGATTGCGGCTCGGGTGCTTTGGGACGCAGTCGAGTCCACATCGAGAAGAACTCACGGCGCGACATCGGTTGCCAATCACCCGGTGGCCATTGTTCGGGACGATCGGCAGAAACGAAAATCTCTCGCAGTCCAAGTCCCGGAATTCCGGTAATGCCTGGAAGGTTTAATCCCGATGCTCCGTCGTTGACTTTCTCTCCCGTCGATTGTGGGGAATCACGATTCGTTTGCTGAGCGAGCTGATTGGTTTCCTGGGCGCGCGTTAGGGAAGCAGGCCCGGTGAACCAAACGATGAGCAGTCCCATCACTAAATAATGCAATCGACCGACATCCATAATTGTGCGTTGAATCGTCCTCTCCGAAATGCGAATGAACTTCATGCCCGACTTCCTCATTCCGCAACGGAGACCGAATCGCGCGGGCTTCCAGAATGCGCAGGACGCAATGTCGTCGGATCTTCCGAACCGACTTGTCGATCGATTGACTTGATTGCAGATGCCGAGGGCTGATCGGGAATTGAACGGAATGCTGACGAAATCGGCACCATGTATTCGTTCGTTGAACCCAATGTCACGACGGCCGGCGCGGTTTCGCGACGGTATCGTCGATCGATGGCAAACGCGAGAAATGCCAGCAGCAGTCCTCCGAAGAACGGTTGCAGCAGCAAAATAACGATTGATTCATGCCAGATTCCCACCAGAGAGGCGATGAGTACCATGACAACCATCGAATACGGATGTCGCACACGAGCAACATTCAACCAGACCGCGCTGGCCAAGAGACTCAGCCCCGCTCCGAACAAGACCAGCAGTGAACGATGCAACGTGTGGATCGTCACGCTTTCGATAGCTCCAAATCGGCTGAAAACATATCCATTGCCGGCGTCAAAACCGTCCAGCGGCGGTGGAACATCGTTGGTTGAGCCAATCCAATCGTCGGGGTTGGACCAGTCTCGCAGTGGACGTCGCATTCCGCCGTGCAATGTGAGCTGCCATGAAAACTGAGGTAGTAAACCATTCGGATTATCTGCCAGATGTTGTCCTCCCGGTAGTATCACCTCGAAAATCGTTTGTTGAATCAATAGTTCATCAACGACTTCGGGCAGCACAATCTTTTGCCGATCGAGCCAGTCAAAGTTAGCCACCGATTTCGAGCGAATGTCCATCGTTAGTATTACGGAGCCGGACTTGGACAAATCGATGTTACCGGTCAGTGGAATGCGATAGTTGATTGTTTGTTCGGCCGTAACTTCAGTTCCGTCAAGAACAATTGTGTTCTGATTGATGTAGGCATTGACCAGTTCCAGTTCCATGGGAAGCGCTATACCGATTTCGCGTCCGGAACCTTGAATTCGATATTGTGCACGCGTCATGGTCTGGCCGTCGGGGACAAACTGTGTACGGATGACGGCACGTGAAATGGTCAATGTGCGTTGCCGTTCGCCAAGGTACTCTCGAATCGTCAACGGCACGTACGCCTGAGGTTTCGTCGATCGATAGACCAACGCATCTTCGGTTGCAACTTCGCTTTGCCAGCCTTGATCAGAAACGTCGACCTCCCAGAGCGATTGTTGTTGAAACAAAATCCGCGTGGATTTGAATGCTGCGTCGGACGACTGTACGATCGGCAGTTGAATTTCTGCTTTCTCCTCGTCCTCAGTCGTTAGCGGAATGGGAACAGAATATTCGGCCACGACTTCAAAGTGTTTCAGTCGAGGTTCAGGTAATTCCAGCCGTGCCGATACGACCGTGGTATTGCCTTCCTCGTTCCAAACGGTAGAAATCGGTTTCTCATCGAGATAGAACTTCGGGCGCGGAACGAGATCACTCGATACCGTCATACGCAGTACGCTGACACGCTCGTAAGACACATCGTAATCAAGACGCTGACGCACCTTGATTTCCTTTTCCCCAATGGTCGCCTCGATATCAGACTCGGCTTCGATTCGTTGTGCATATTTCTTGACCCCCGCTTCAAGAACCTGTTCTGCCGAATCGATTCGCCACAAAAACTGGCGCAACGACATCCATTCAGCAGGGACATTAACTCTCGCTGCCAGAGTTGTGGGGACCGGTCGAAGTGTTGTTGTCCCGATTGGCTTTAAATCGCTCTCCACATTTTCAGCGAGTATCCACGCCAGAATGGTGGGTGCCGAACTCGACGCCTCAGCCATCGGCAGGTGGCATGGCAGCCTGCTTCCGTCACTTTGGATAGGTCGGCGAGCATTCAACGTGATTTCGAAATCTCCCGATTTCGGTGCCACAAATTTTAATTGCCAACGCGATTCCGATGATGCCCCGTCACCCGTCTCCTCTTCGGTCATTGTTACCGATTCAATCAGGCCGGGAGTTTGTACAGGATCGATCGCCCAGCCTTCATTAACGGCCAACGGCCATCGAATAACAACATTCGACACCGCTCCGCGAAATACCTGAAATCGAAACCGGCACATCAAATCGATATGACCTTCAGTCACGTGAGCGAGTAATTCAGGAGTCACGGAATAATAAGGCTCCTCCTTTTGCACATCGAGAACGAGGCGAAACGGCTGTTTCAGAAAACGATACGCGCTGCTGACACGATCCACCACTCCGGAGTCGCTTACATTGATACGGTGGATGAATCGATCTTCACCCTCACGTCGATGAATGCGATATCCGTCGGGAGAACGGATTTGGATTTCACCTGTCTGTCGTTGTGCGTGTTCGACTTGAAATCCTTCAACAGCAAATGGTATCCCCTTACTCGGAAAAGGGGCTTCCAGCGTCCACTTGATTTCGATCGGTCCTTTTGTCGGTTCCTTCAGGCTGATCGTAACCCTGCTTTCATCGTTTTCGACAAACTCGCGTTTTCGATAGGATGGTCCCTCGACGTCGAGAGGTTTAAAATCGGGAGGCAACGTCACGGTAAAATTGTCAAATGTCCCCTGAAGCGCACCAACCTTTTGCGTAGCGCTTAACAACACTGTCTCACCGGTAAAGTCGAGGTCAATCGGGCTGAACGCCGACTGCAATACCAGGTCGACCGGCTGCGTTTCTGGTGCCGGCTGCCAGGAAATATCGAGGCGTGAATCGAGCCCCACGAGTTCAATGCGAGACGCATTGGTTTCATCTCGGAAGTTTGTTTTCACAAGGCTCGTCGAGTCTTCGGGGAGTTTAACTTGAAACCGATCAAAGGGGACCGCAAGTACCATTGAACCGACGGCCGTGTTGGGAAGTGTTAATTGCATACGGCGAGTAGGCGATTGTGTTACAACCGGTACTAGCACGTCGAGTTCGAGTTCGTGGGTTCCCTTACCCTGAAACCACCAGACATACCCGGCTTGACGGGCTGCCGCTCCTTCGGCAAAACGGTCGGGAATCGCTTCACGTCCTTCACCGCGGTACGTCACGTTTTGTATGACAGCCTCTCGCAGATTTAACGGGACGCGAACGGGTTCATCGACGGTCAGTTGTAACGTGACAATAATTTTCAGCGAGGCGTGTTCATCGTTTGCCGAACCAGAGATTTTCAGAGATGTAATACCGAATGCGGGTTGTGTTTCAACATTCGTTCCGCCATTCGTTTTCAGCCAGTTCAAAAACTCATTTAATTTTGTCGACACCAATATCTTGATATATCGCCCATCGGCACCCGGAATGTACACGATGTCTGAATTGACATCGGAAAGCATGGCTGGATCGGGGAGGGCATCATCGTTCAACTGTGGTGGAGTCGCATCGGGCTTTCGCGTGGAAACATTCGGCGGAGCCTTTGTCGTCTCAGCTTTCGGAGTCTCCTGCGCGATGGATGCTGAGATCAGCGATGCCAACACCAAACAGGCGTTGATCGCGCTCAATACGGCGTTTCGGATTCCGTTCGATCTTATGCTCTGCAAACGATACATTTCGTTTCCGACACGGTTGAATTGCGAAATCACTAATTGTGGGTGATCAAAGCAAGAATGGCTTCATCTGGCAATTGAAAAAGAGGGATCGAATCGGCCAAGGCCGCCTTAGATGTCGATTCGATCACCGTCCGAACCTTCTCCGAGGGAACAAAAACCAAACGCGACTTGCTTTCTCGATAGGAGTCAAACCAGCAGGACGGCGAATCCGGTTGTTTCTCTTTCAATTCCTCGATCACATTCTATTACCATCTTACTCATCGAGCCGGTCTGGGTCAGCGAATTTTTGCCTCTGACGCCAGAAAATGGCAACTTCACAACTTCGCCGGTTCACATCTATTATCCAGTGAAATGGCATATGTTTGTGACACGCTTTTCTTAACGAGATGTTCAAATTATGAAACGTCAGGTATTCGCTGCAGAATATCTCGATCAATTGATATTCAAGAATAGGTTACGAAGCGAATGCATGCCCTCATTCGAGGGAGATTTATTATGACCAAACTCAACAGGCCGTAAGGGCCGGTTTGTCGATCTTGGCGAATTCAACGAATGATGCGCTGATGAGACACTCTTTCCGGTTTCAAGACAGCATCGACACCATTTCCCGATGAAGAGACTCGCCGTTTGCTGCCAGTAGTGAAGGACGTTCGAGCCTGAAAGTTCCACCATCAAGTTGAGTGACGACTCCTCCCGCTTCTCGCACAAGCAATACCCCCGCCGCCATATCCCACGGCAGCAGACTGGTCGACCAGAATCCATCAAGCCGTCCTGCAGCGATGTAAGCCAGGTTTAGAGCTGCCGATCCAGAGCGTTGTACGGTTTGTGCCTGTCCTACGGCACGCAAAAAGCGATTCACGGCCGGGTGATGAGCCCTCACTGCAACTGGCAGGCTGGCCATCAGCATCGCTTTATCGAGAGTGAGATTTCGGCTGGTGCTCAGCCGACTGTCATTCAACCAGGCCCCATCGCCTTTGACTGTCCAGAAGAGTTCGTCGCGGGTCGGATCATAAATGACTCCGCACACGAGTTCACCGTCACACTCCAATCCGATCGAGACGGCGTAATACGGGAAGCGATGGGCATAGTTTGATGTGCCATCGAGTGGATCAATGACCCAACGAAATGTCGAGTTGGGATGCGATTCGTTCAGCCCTTCTTCGCCGAGAAAGTTATGGTCAGGATATCGTTTGCTGATAAAGTCGTATATCGCAGCTTGTGCCGCAATATCCGCCTCCGTAACCAGATTTGCGGGACTCTTTTCAGTAATTGTAAATCGCTCAGCCCACGACCGTAGTACCTCTCCTGCCAGTTGTGCTGCTCCCTTTGCGGTGGGTAAAAACTCGCTGAAACTCAAAGACCTTCTCCCTGTGAGTAGCATCACGATCTCAAACGCCCAATTACCCCAAGTGTAGCGATCATAACGTTTCGTGAGAATCTTCGGCAGGAAATGAACGCATCGACTTTGGCAATTTTCGCATTACGATCAGTGCGGGCAAATGTCGTCCTGTCTATCGAATTCGTGGTTCTGGCGCTCGAAATGCACATCATCATAGCCCGTGTGATGATGGCCTTCTGCCGACAGGTTTGGGCAATAATGCACGTCGCCAACTCAATTCGTGAGCTATGTTTCTGGAGACGACGTATTTTGGGATCAGCGATAGAACCATTTTGACTGACGACATCTGGATTCCGTCGTTCATTCAAAGACGACTATTAAGACAATACAGACGCACCATCGAGAATGATGAGGAACACCGATCAGGTGATGTTCCAGAGGAAAGGTCCGATCGTGATAGGGAATTTGAGCACACACGACATCGTCACATTAATCGCCGCGGGGGTTTTCACAATTGTCACCGCGATGACCGATCTGAAATTTCGGAAGATTCCGAACAAGTTGACCGTACCGTTTTGCGTGGCAGGGCTGATTTTTCAGACCGTCATGGGAGGCTGGCTGGGTCTGCAGGATGCACTTCTCGGGTTTGTTGTCGGCTTCGGCGTACTGTTCATTTTGTTCGCCGTCGGTGGAGGAGGGGGTGGTGACGTCAAATTGATGGGGGCGCTAGGCGTCTGGCTCGGCTGGAAGCAGACACTTTTCGTGTTAATCTTCTCAATCGTGTTCGTCTTATTCGGTACAATCGTTTCGATGGCCTACAGCGTGGCAACTCGGGGCTTCACTCGGTCAGTCCGGAAATACTTTCGGACGGAAAACACCGAAAATGTTAGAGAGACGACGAAGTACGATGCTCTCCAACAACGTAAACATCGCCGAATTATGCCGTTTGCCATACCTGTGGCGCTTGCGACATGGTTCGTCATGATCTGGCAGCTTCCCAAATAGTACGAACCCTTGCGCTTGATGCGATCAGTCTCGGGGGAGGTAAGCGGCATAATTGGAGGAATCGAATTCTTCGTCATACGCTTCACCGACTGTCACGATACCCCGTTATGGATGCCATCGAGATATGCACAGGCAAACTCTATTTCGGCACATCGGCACACAGCACAACCGTGTTGCGCCTGCTGCTGCAGACTCAATAGAGCCAAACAAGTTGCACCAGTCCAATAGGCGCGGCTGGTTGTCGATGGAACTTGTGTTTGTGCTGCCAATATTGCTTTTCATGCTGCTGGGAATGTTCGAGTTCTCGCTGTTATTTTTTGCCCGCTCAGAAGTTACCGAAGCGGCACGAACCGGAGCGAGAACTGCGATGCTTGCCGGAGTTTCTGAAGACGATGTCATCTCGGCCATTCGGACGACACTAAGCCCCCGATTACATGGCGGACTCAATATTCACGTCGATCTGGGCGACCAGAGTGGCGATCCCGTCGGTGTCGCGGTCAGAGTCCCCATGCAAAATGCTTCACCCGATCTGCTGTGGCCAATCGGTTATTCGATCAATAATCAGTTCTTGTATGCAGAAACCAGCTACTTAAAAGAGTAATAAGAAAGGATTGTGGTGTGAGAGGTGAGGGATGAGTCTGCGGAGAAATTCGCGACGGTGTTCTTCTGGCTGATCCCTGACCTCTCATCCTACAATCTGTGAATTAGGAGTCTTCGGTGAAAAATCTCACACCCGCAAAAGTCTCGTTGATGATGTTTGGCGTCATCGGCTTTCTCGTGTTTGCGTTCATCGCCAAGCGAATGTTTGCCGTCGATGAACCGGTTCCCGAAGTCACCACGCGCAACGTACCGATGCTTGTGTCTGAAGTGGCTGAAGGTACAACCATTACTGCTAATCACCTCGGCCTGGGGCCGATTAATGTGAAAGATCTCACTCCGGACATTCTACTCAGCAATCGTGCCATCGTCGGTCGAATCGCGAAATCAAAAATTCCCGCGGCGACACCTTTGCGAGCGGACCTGCTGTATCAGTATGGCGAACGTCCTGATCCGAAAATGTCGGATGAGATGCGCCTGGTATCGGTAAGTCTTGTCGAAGCCGTATCGATGGTAGATGGACTGATCAAGCCGAATCAGTACGTTGACGTGCATATGTCAACAACAGGACAGGAATCACGGGACGAGCGGTTAAAAGGTGGCTTGACACTCACGCTCTTTCGGGGGGTTCGCGTCGTTGCCATCAATGGAAGTTTCTCACAAGGTCAAATCGACAGTTCCGGAAACAACGTGACGCTCGAAATGACGCAAGAACAAGTCAATATCATGATTCAAGCACAAAAACATGGTGGAATCACATTGACATACAACCCCTCCGGCAAGGGAGATGGCGGCCTGGCCCTCGATGCCCGTGACCGTATCACACTGGAACAAATTCTGGGACTCAAACCGATTGAAAAGCCGGCACCCCCCTATCTCGCCGAGATTTTCCGTGGTGCCAGTCGAGAAGAAGTCTACTTTGAAAACGGCAAGCGCAATAGCCGTCGTGTCGACCGCGGACTGCGAAACAGCAACGATTATGGTCCTCAAAGCAATGATGCGTCAGGATCGGGTTCAACCACCGATTCTGGAACGACGTCTCCAGAAGCCCAGGGGACAAACAATCAGCAGCCCGTGCCGAATCAAGATTCGCCGTCGGCCTGATGATGGCCTCGGATACGATATGCAACGTTCGACCGCAGTCAATTTTGCTCACACTACGACTCGTCGAGGTGTAATCGTCCCTTTGGTGGCGGTTTCAATACTCGTCGTTGGCGCTGGAATTGCGCTGGTTCTTGATCGGTTGTGGTTGGCTGCGGCAAGGACGGAGACACTGACCATCGCCGAAGGCGCGTCGCTCGCCGCATGCAGGAGCTTGATCGACGACGAGCCATTGAAATTTCCACAGAAACGCCGAGACGGTGATGATTGGCAGCAATCGCAGATCGACAGCGCACGGCAGGCTGCCGGAGATGTCGCAGCACAGAACACGGTGGCGGGAAACAACGTTTCGCTCGATCTCACGGTTACCGGCGACGTCCGGTTCGGAAAACTTGCACGCCAAACTGAAACCAATCAAGTCCTGTTTCTCGAAACAGATAATTGCCCGACGTCGGTTGTCGTCAACGCCTTTCGAAAACGTTCTCGCAATAATCCCGTTGCTTTATTGTTTCAGGAATTGACCGGTCAACTCGCCGGTGATGTTGCGGCAAGAGCCGAGGCATCGTGGGGAAATAAAATCGTTGGTTTGCGACCGCAGCAAAATCTTCCTGCGCCTGTTCTGCCGATCGCTGTTCTCGAGAATGATCCGACAGGGGTACAACTCGAAACTTGGGAACGACAAATCGAAAAGTTTAACGGAAATGATTGTTTCCGTTTCGATCCCGAATCGGGCCAGGTGACAGAAGGGACCGATGGGCTACCGGAAATCATACTCGAGTGGTCGAGCGATTCATCAACCAGAGTGATTCCCAATCATTGCTTTATAGCGATCGGGCCGGCGGGTGAAACCAATGCCTCATTGCGACAACTCAAGACGGGATGGCGGCTAGTTGATCTGCAATCGATGTCGGGAGAAATTCGGCTAGTACCCAGGGCCAGCGCGCACTCTGGGTTAACTTGGTAGTCTGAGGCGACTTGCGCTGTGGTGTTGTGTGT